>NZ_CP063967.1 GCF_017100085.1 Clostridium botulinum | reverse complement strand
AATAAGTCATCACTTTGTGATATAATGTTTTCGCTTAAAAAAACCATAATATACAAAGGATGACTCAAGTATGATTATAACATTAAATATACAAAGCGAAAACATTTATTTTAAAATTTTTGAAACTGTTAATATTGCATTTAATAAACTTGGCATTAATACTAGAAAAGCTAAAGGTAGACCGCCTAAATATTCAGATCAACAAATTGTTGCATGTATGCTATATGGTGTAAATAATAGTATTTTTAGTCTTAGAGAACTTGAATATAAAATTAAACAAGATATTGTATTTCAAAAGATTATAGGTTTAAAAGAAGTTCCTGACCATTCTACATTTTCTTTAAGAGCGATAGCTTTAGAAAAATACGTGTACTATGGCATTTATGCTATGCTTATTGAACTTATAAATCCATCAACTAGAATTTGTGCTATTGATGGTACTGCATTAAGGAGCTCATTATATGATAGCGAAGCTAGGTATGGAAAAGGAACTCGACTTGGCAGATATAAAGGATATAAGTTACATTGTACCGCTTGTGTATGTGATAGTATATTACCTTTGTCATTTTCTATAACTACTGCAAATGTATATGATAATCAAGTCCAAGGATTGTTATATGAACTGAAAACTTATAATCCATTTATTGTACTTGCCGATGCTGCTTATGATGATGCTCAATGGTTTAAAGTTTCTAAAACTCTAGAATATAATTTATTAACAGACGTAAATATGCGTAAAGCAAACAGTATAGAATCTTTTAAAGATGAATCTAGATATAAAAATGCTCTTTTTATGCAATCGCCAATAGGTAAAAATTTATATAAAAATAGGCTAAAAATTGAACAATTATTTTCTATACTTAAAGGACTCTATAATCTAGAAAACCCTAGACTTTACGGACAAAAACGCTATGAACGCCATGTTAAGTGGGTTCTTTTATCGTATATTATAGACGAATTTAATAAGGTTAATAGCAAAATAAATTCTAGAAAATATCCTTGGAATCTATAGTTTTCATCGCGCTAACGCACTTACTTTTTTAAATTTTTAAAGAACTTCCTAATGCACACTTAAAATTATTAAACACATGCTCGCGCATAAATGATTTTTAAGATTTGTAAAAATTAGTTATTCAACAACCTAAAAAAACCTATATGAATAGACTATAAATTAATACTTTGATATACTTAAATTAGTTTAAATAATACATATTAACTAATATAAAACAAAATATATAAAGGAATAAATAATTATGATAAAAAATTTAATTCATTTTTGGAAAATAATATTAGGTTTAATATTTATATTAACAGGTATAATACCTGTATATTTGATTTTATTTATATATCCATTTAAAGGATTTAACTCTTTTATGCAATCTTTAAAGTGGTGTTTTACAGAAAGTTGTGATAAGGACTTTCATATAATAGGAGTTATATTTTTTATTACTGGATTAATGTTAATAATAGATTTTTTAGTAAAAAGTACAAAGTTTAAAAAATGATTTTACAATTACTTATATGTGCATTTATAGTGTATTGCTTTATCATTTCACTTATAATTCGACAAGTGCCTGGCACCGATTGCAATGGGGGACAATTGCAAAATCTGGTTGTTCAGAAGTTGTATAAAATTATAAAACTATCTCTTAAATCTAAGAAATAGTCTTATAATTTTACTTCTCTACATATGTAGCTACAAACTTTGCCCACATATTTGTAACATTTTCTCCAACTCTAGTATATATACCACAAAATTCATTTCCAGATACAAAAGTACCTATTATAGGAAACAATGACTTTCTTTTTTTATATCTAAAACCTTCTATGTAAATATCTATTGGTTGTATATCTACTCTTTCTTGATATATACAATCATTAAACTTTGACAAATCCACATTTTCATAATTAAACTCAACCCCATAACCTTCCCTTTCTAAAAAAGGTTTTATACAAAAATCATGGGTTTGTAAATCTAAATAATCTAATGAAGTTCTCGGTATATATGTTTTTATAAGTTGTTTTTCAGATAAAGTATAAAAGTCAGTATTTAACAATTCGTATATTACAGCAAAAAAGGCTTTACTTTGGTATACAATGGTCTTAGGTTCATTTATACTTAAGGTATTTTCCTTTAATGCACTCAATATTTCCTTTGAATTTTCAAAATCACTTAAAAACCAATCCAATGGAAAATACCTATAAACGGCATCAAGCTCTTTTCCCTGCAGGCTTAACTTATTATTCTCTACAGTTACATCATATATATTTCCAATTACAACATCAAAGGGAAGTTCACATGCAATATCATGAAGTATTTTAGTATTATACCAGTCTTCATAGTATGTATTAGTTAAAAAGCCTATAGTTTTAATAGGTTTTTTACTTGAAAAATCTCTTAATATATTTTTAAAAGTTTTCTTAATAGATTCTGATAAATTTTCATTAGGATTAAATAATTTTAAATTGCTTTCTTTTTTTATTAGTTCAGTAAGTCCCATAGATTCAACCATTCCAGCAGGTGTTTCACAATTAAACTCAAGTAGCTTTAAATCACCTTTACTATCTATTGTAAAGTCAAGTCTTCCAAGGACAGTATTTACCTTTGAAATTTCATTCTTAATTAATGGTATTAGCTCTTCATTTATACCTAGTATACTACAAAATCCTTCTAAATTAAGCTTAATAAAATCATAGGTTTTATTTATTAGAGCTACTATTTCATTGGTTTTCTCCTTTAATTCATTATACAAAGAATTACTTAAAGTCAGGTAATCTGTTAAAAAATATTTAGAATCTCTAGTATATCCCCCTGTAAAATCATATTCAAAAATAGCCTTTTCATTAATCTTTTCCCAAGAAACATTATTAGAGGTAATAGATAGGTTGTTTTTATCCCTAACCCCTATAGAAGACAACCATATAGAGTCATCACGACTTAAATAATCTTCACTTAATCGAAGTCCAACCCCTGAGCATTTACCCTTTGTTATATATATTCCAAAGTTCCCATGAGCCTCAGTTGAAATGTACCTCTCCCCATTAGAAGCTAATATATTTTCCTTATGAATAGGACAAAATTCTTGAATTATATGAGGATTTTTCAAGTTGTTCTCTATTACATAATCTATAGTTTTAACCCATTCATCTTCGGTTAATAAAGTTCCAATATACACTTCCTCACTATACCTTCCATATATAGCTTTTATAACAAATTTATCTTTATTTTTAATTAAGGTATCTACATATTCTTCACTAAAAAGTTTTGTATAGGGCAGAGTTTCTTTTATGACCTTTTTTTGCTTTTCATCTATTAAGTTAGTTTCAGTTAAGTCCCATAAATAAGCAAATAAACTTTTAGCTTGTCCGATTATTACTCGTGGATCATTTATTATTAGAAACTCTCCCCTTTTAAATAACTCTATTATCTCGTCTATATGATTTATTTCATGAAAATGTTCTGTTGGAAATTGTCTTAAAAGCACGTGAACCTCTTTAGAAAAGGCATAGACTTTCCCCTTTTCTACATAAAGATTATTAGGTCCAACTATACTAAAGTTTAGATTGCTACAATCCTTCATAATATCTATATAAAAATTTGCTAAATGTAGTTCCTCATAATGAGATGGTGATATTAATATAGCTACATTAATTTTTTCATAAGATTTGTTAAACTTATAATCCATAATGTTTAAAAATTCTCTTTTGAAATCATTACAAAAATCTATATTAGGATCATTATGTGGTTTTAATAATGATGATGCAGCTATCTCCTTTTGCATACAAGGTTTATCATAATTAAACTCACTAAAAAATATATCTTGTCCATTTTCACGTATAAAGGCATCATATCTAGTCCAAAACACAGGTGTAACTGGAGTTTTTATATTCAATAATAGTTCCTTATTATAAAAGTCTCCCATATAACTTTTAAACTTTTTATGTTTAGTACCTATATTATTTATAATGTCATCTACAAGCCCATCTAATATCCTAGCTGAATAATTCATTTTATCTAAAACATCTTTGTCTATATAAAAAGGGAAAGGTGAAAATATGTCATCTTCCCTTTGAGAACTTAAAAAATAATAATCAAATAATAGCTTTTCAGTTAACTCTCTGCCAATTAATTTAGACATAGAAATCCCCTTTCTATTAGTACATTAACTAATTGCACTACCACCATGTCCATTTGAATAAGACCCTCCATTACCTGAAGTTCCCCATGATTTTCCTGAACTTCCTCCACTACCTCCATTATTAAAATTTGAATTACGATTATTGAAAAATCCTGGATTAATATGACCTGAATGAGAGTTTTTTTCTTCCTTTTCTTTCTCTTCTTTTTCTTCATTTATTGGGTTGTTTTTATAATTTGAGAATGGTTTTCTGCAACCATATAATGGACTTGCAACTAACATAGTAGTTGTTATAAGTAATGCCAATTTCTTTTTAGAATTCACGAAAAGTCCTCCTTAGAATTTTTGCATATATCTATTATATTTAATTTATTTATGCTTAGATACTCTACATAGTTCTTAATGTCTTCCTTTAAATCCTTATAATATAAAAATACATTTTTGATCTTTAGTATATTTAAAATTTCTATAGTTGGCAAATCTTCATCACTAAGTTCATATTGATTATTGAATTTATCCTTTGGCACATCTTTTATGGTAGAATACTTTTCTAAATATCTATTATTATCTAATATAAATACATATTTATTAGACCTGTTTTCTTTAAGATCCATTCCTACATTGATTAGAGTTTCTATATCTTTTTTATCCCCAATTAAACCAAAGGTATGAAACATAAAGTTAGCTGCTAGTACTAAATTTGCATTATTAGACTTATTTAATATGTGACCAATATTTAAAGAATCACTTAGGGGCAAATCTAGTATTATTAGTGTATCATCTTTAACATTATCTAGTATCTCTTTCTTAACTAAAGCTACATTTTCACTATCTTTAATTAAAAAATCTTCATAATGCTTTAATGATACAAAAGGCGTACTTCTAAAAAAACAATTCAATTCTGAGGCAGCTTTTCTATAATTTCTATATATATCTTGTATGCAAACTTCACGTAAGTTAATCATATTCATACCTCAATATTAATAAACAACAGAGAATAATTTTTGTATATTTATAACTTCTTGGAAGACGCCTTCATCTGTACTATTAAAAAATTTTAATAGATTTCCTTCTATTGTTATGTCATAGCATTCCTCTATTATAGCTGATGGAGCTGATTTTTTCCATTCTTCTAAAGTGTTATAAAGATATATTGTTTTCATTGAAAATCCTCCTTTAAAGTCTATATAGACATAATACATTAATTTTACTTTATTTCCAACATATTTTTGAATGGTATTTACAATTCTTCCTGACATTTCATACATATCATATAGTGGTTGTAGTTTGTTAAGTTTTTTAACTATAAACGTCAAGATAATAATAAAATTTTCCGATCATTTAAGGGTGTAGTTTTTTACTCATCGTCATCTTTAAAGTGATCTTTTAAGCGATAAGACTTTCCATTAATAGGTACAACATGAGCATGGTGCAAAACTCTATCTAATATGGCATTTGCAATAACAGGATCATAAAAAATATCATCCCAAGCATTGAAATTTATATTGGTTGTTAAAATTGTACTTTTTTTCTCATATCGCATGTCAATGAGTTGGAAGAATAACTTAGAGTCTTCTTTATTTATAAGTTGTGTATATGCACTATTGATTTTTATATACCTCTCCTATTAAATTCAAATTTTGCCTAGCTTTTTTCATCATTTCATATGAGCTTTTATTAAATGTTAAAGCACTAATCTCAGCATAATGTTCCGCATGATAATTTAATTTTTGATTTTGTATATCATGAATAGTAACTAATTTTGTGCTATAATACACATGTAATTGATCATAGTTTAATGTTCCATTATATGCTCTTATTTCATCTAATAATTTCTCCGGTATTTAAAACAAATTCTATGTTTTCTTTCGAATCTAGTTGTGCTTGTTTACCTTTACATGTTTCATACCTCATAGGCGCAGCCTTCGATAGATGTCCTTTTCTTCTGCTATTAAAATAGTGACTAAATTCTGGATGATTGGAGATATATCTTCTAAAAGAAGATTGAGCACAATCTAATCCATAGTTATCTCTAAGATACTGCCACAGAATCCGTTTATAATAAAATATTTGAATAGAATCTTTACCAAGAAGTTTTTTAATAATAGGTTCAAAATGGTCTATTTTAGATTTACGATTTCTAGTAGTAGGTTTTACATATCCATTTAAATATTTACCTACGGTGCGTGGATCAACGCCAAGTTCTCTAGCTATTTGACTTTTATTTACTTTCAAATTATTTTCCTCCATAATTAAATTTAATTTATGAAGATCCTCTAACTTATCTATTTGTATTTCAGAATTAATATTCATTTGTATAATCATAATTACCTCCAGTTTAAATGTTTGTAATTATAGTATTATACGTAAATCTAATTCTTATATCCTTAGATGATCACTTTCTTGCATTCCCATAATAGCACTTATACAACTATTAACATTTATACCTGATTTTTTAATAAAAAACCTATATAAATAGACTATAAATTAATACTTTGATATACTTAAATTAGTTTAAATAATACATATTAACTAATATAAAACAAAATTAGGTTGTTGAATAACTAATTTTTACAAATCTTAAAAAGCATTTATGCGCGAGCATGTGTTTAATAATTTTAAGTGTGCATTAGGAAGTTCTTTAAAAATTTAAAAAAGTAAGTGCGTTAGCGCGATGAAAACTATAGATTCCAAGGATATTTTCTAGAATTTATTTTGCTATTAACCTTATTAAATTCGTCTATAAGATATGATAAAAGAACCCACTTAACATGGCGTTCATAGCGTTTTTGTCCGTAAAGTCTAGGGTTTTCTAGGTTATACAATCCTTTAAGTATAGAAAATAATTGTTCAATTTTTAGCCTATTTTTATATAAATTTTTACCTATTGGCGATTGCATAAAAAGAGCATTTTTATATCTAGATTCATCTTTAAAAGATTCTATACTGTTTGCTTTACGCATATTTACGTCTGTTAATAAATTATATTCTAGAGTTTTAGAAACTTTAAACCATTGAGCATCATCATAAGCAGCATCGGCAAGTACAATAAATGGATTATAAGTTTTCAGTTCATATAACAATCCTTGGACTTGATTATCATATACATTTGCAGTAGTTATAGAAAATGACAAAGGTAATATACTATCACATACACAAGCGGTACAATGTAACTTATATCCTTTATATCTGCCAAGTCGAGTTCCTTTTCCATACCTAGCTTCGCTATCATATAATGAGCTCCTTAATGCAGTACCATCAATAGCACAAATTCTAGTTGATGGATTTATAAGTTCAATAAGCATAGCATAAATGCCATAGTACACGTATTTTTCTAAAGCTATCGCTCTTAAAGAAAATGTAGAATGGTCAGGAACTTCTTTTAAACCTATAATCTTTTGAAATACAATATCTTGTTTAATTTTATATTCAAGTTCTCTAAGACTAAAAATACTATTATTTACACCATATATCATACATGCAACAATTTGTTGATCTGAATATTTAGGTGGTCTACCTTTAGCTTTTCTAGTATTAATGCCAAGTTTATTAAATGCAATATTAACAGTTTCAAAAATTTTAAAATAAATGTTTTCGCTTTGTATATTTAATGTTATAATCATACTTGAGTCATCCTTTGTATACTATGGTTTTTTTAGCGAGAACATTATATCACAAAGTGATGACTTATTTATTTTTTTGTATTTTTAATTATTCAACAACCTAAAAATATATAAAGGAATAAATAATTATGATAAAAAATTTAATTCATTTTTGGAAAATAATATTAGGTTTAATATTTATATTAACAGGTATAATACCTGTATATTTGATTTTATTTATATATCCATTTAAAGGATTTAACTCTTTTATGCAATCTTTAAAGTGGTCTTTTACAGAAAGTTGTGATAAGGACTTTCATATAATAGGAGTTATATTTTTTATTATTGGATTAATGTTAATAATAGATTTTTTAGTAAAAAGTAAAAAGTTTAAAAAATGATTTTACAATTACTTATATGTGCATTTATAGTGTATTGCTTTATCATTTGACTTATAATTCGACAAGTGCCTGGCACTAACTCCAATCTATCGAGTAGGAGCTAAATAATTATTTTATTTAGCGTCCTCTCACACCACCGTACGTACCGTTCGGTATACGGCGGTTCATTAAGAATTATGTATTAGCTGATATCTTTTAGATATACTTCTGTAACCAAGATTTTCAATATATTTGTTGTTTAAGATTGTATCAAGAATTGGGCTTTTGGATATTCTCCAATAGCCTTTTCTTGTATTTGCATACTTCCATGCTTTATAGGTCGGAATACCTAGTTTTATGAGGTTTCGTCCTCTAGTTTTAACCTTTTTCCATTGTTTCCAAATACAACTCCTTAACCTTCTTCTTATCCAACTATCTATTTTTTGTATTTTAGCGTTAGCTTTCGCTATTCCAAAGTAATTAATCCATCCAATCGTTAATTGGTTAATCATATAAACTCTATATTCCATACTTATACCTTTATTACGGTTTGTTAATTTTCTTATTTTATTTGTGAATCTTTTATATGACTTTTCATGTATTCTTATATTGGCTCCGCCTTTTGCAAAATAGAATGAAAATCCAAGAAATTTTCTTCTCGTCACAAAATCTACTGCACTTTTATTTTCATTAACTTTAAGTTTTAATAAATCTTCAAGTATTTTTCTTATACTTGCCATAACTCTTAATCCTGCCTTTTTACTTTTGACATAAATGTTGCAGTCATCTGCAAATCGGCAAAATCTATGACCTCTTTTCTCAAGTTCTTTATCTACTTCATCAAGCATAATATTAGCAAGTATTGGGCTTAATGGACCACCTTGCGGTGTACCTTTATCTGATTTTACCTTCAATCCATTTATCATTATTCCAGATTTAAGATAATTTCTAATTAGTTTAAGTACCCTTTTGTCCTTTATTCTTCTTGAAAGTCTTTCCACTAATATATCATGGTTAACTTTATCAAAGAATTTTTCTAAGTCTATATCAACAACCCATTTATGCCCCTCATTGATATATTGTCTTGATTTTAATATAGCTTGTTTAGCACTTTTATTTGGTCTAAATCCATAGCTATTATCCGAAAAGGTAGGGTCATAAATTTTATTAAGTTCTTGAGCTAATGCCTGTTGTATTAATCTATCAAGTACAGTAGGTATTCCAAGCAATCTAATTCCACCGTCAGGTTTTGGTATTTCCACTCTCCTAACTGGTGAAGGTTTATACCTTCCTTCTAATAACTTTTGCTTAATTGTTAGCCAATTTTTGATAATAAACCCTCGAAGTTCATCGACTCTCATACCATCAATACCATGACTTCCTCTATTGGCAACTACTCTTTTCATAGCTTTTAGCATATTTTCTCTAGCTAAAACCTTTTCAAGTAGATTATTAGTATCATCTACTACATTGTTTTCTCTTTCTCCCTTTGCTAACGCCAAATTATTACTCTGCGCCCCTCGTTTACCTTGAAGTTCCACTTCTACTTCCACAAGGCGACCTCTATATTGAGTTGTCTGCTTTCTTTGTAATTTATTTGAATTATTCAAAGTTGAAAACCTCCTAATGTTCAGTCCTTCCCGCACTACGTGCACATAGTATGGTACTATGACCTCTGCTGACTTCTGATAGTTCAGTTACATATCACTATGTAGGTTATCATGTAGGAAGTTCATCCTTTAATGATATATCTATCAGACCTCCCCAGGTAAGAACGCAATCTTTCATTCCATATATCTGCCACATATACTGCAATAACTTTTGGGTGATACGGACTTTGTTTTGTTATGCAAACTCATCCAGCTATAGCCAGCCTCTTATGTGATTCGTATTCCTCAGACCGGAATTTTGCCATCCGACTTCCTTCAGATTCCACCTCACGATGGACACCCTTGTCATTGGCTAACGCCTATATCACCTTCGGCGTTCAGGACTTTCACCTTATAGATTGCGCCCATGCTGGGCGCACATAATCAAATAAAACACTAGTTTAAAAACTAGTGTTTTGCTTGGTTTGATAGCTATCTAACATCTCTTACTAAGAACTATCCAATTATCTCTGCATTAATTTTAATCTCAGCAACCTTGCCCATTATTCTTTTAGCTTCATTTATGTTATCTTTAAAAAGTATAGAAATATTTCCTACAGTTCTAAATGGTTCTTCTATAAGAACTCTATTGTCCTCGATAAATCCATTTTTAACTACATAGTCAATTATAAGTTTTACAAAATTTATCTGCTTAATATCTAAACTTTGATTACTTAGAAATTCTGAAAATAATTCATTTGCAGCATTTCTATCTAAGCCTACCATTTTTCTTACAAGCTTATTTACTGGCATATCTCCAAATTCTTTTTCATAATCGTCCTTTGTTCCAAGATCTTGCCACATAATATATTCAAGAGTTTCTAAATCTTGTCTTGTAAGTCTTTTATTATTCTTAAGCTTGTGTATAGCAAGGTCATTTTCATGTTCTTTAAGATAATATTCCACTTTCTTTCTATAATTTCTAAGATCATTAGTATTATACATAGCTTCATTTGATTCTTCGCTTATTATCATATCCTCAAAATGAGTATAATAAGTTTTTTGAGTAGTTCTCTCTAAGTATTTTAGAAGTTCTCTTAAAGCTTTTCTAACTTCATCTAATTCAAATAAATCAATCTCTTCCCAAAATTCCGTTGTTCTAACCTTATCTATAATATACTTATTTTCTTTAATTTCTGGTATAGTTCCAAGCTTTGATAGATTTTCTGCTGTTTCTATAACCTTTTTTATTGGTCTTGTTACATTATTATCTTGAAGACTTGCAAGCTCTATTGTATACATTAATATATCAAATCTTTTTGCAAATTCATCATCCCTGAGTGTAGTTATTAATGGGGATACATATTCTTTAATATCCTGTGTATTAACAGCTCCAAGACTTTGCCATTCATTTTTATTTTTATATTTTTGAACATGTTTTAAATTCATTTTCACCATGAAATTCTCTTCATTTAAACTATTTACATCATTAATTAATCCATCTAACAATTCATTTCTATGGTCCACATACTCTTCATCAGAATATCTTAAATCTTGAAGTTCTTTCACTAAATCTAGTTTAAGATTAAATATTCTCTCACTTAAAGTTTGCCCTACTTTGCCTTCAAATCCCTTTGAATTCATTCTAAAAAACTCAAAGTTATTACAAAAATCAAAAATTAAAAACTTTTCCTTATCTTGTCCAATACCCAATAAATCCTCACAAAGTCTTGTGCCTCTTCCTATCATTTGCCAAAACTTAGTCTTAGATCTTACCTTTTTAAAGAAAACAAGATTCAAAATCTCTGGAATATCAATTCCTGTATCAAGCATATCGACACTTATAGCTATCTCAGGAAATTTATTTTTATCAGAAAAATCATCAATTACACTATCTACATAGTTAACTTGATTATCTATAACCTTAGCATAGCTTGAACCTAGATGAGGATATAATATATCAAATCTTTCTTTAATGGCTTCTGCATGTTTATGACTCTTTGCAAAAATTATAGTTTTACCAAGCTTTTCATTACCTTCAACCCTTAGTCCTTTTTCCATTAGTTTGTTTAAAACTAAGTCTATTGTATTTGCATTAAATAGCCACCTATTTATAGCAGAACTTTGTATTTCTTCTCCAATACTTTCATCTTCATGAAATCTTTCTTCATACTCTTCCTTATCTTCATCGGATAATTCATCGTATTTAATTCCATCTTCCATTATCTTAGACTTAACTTCTATGGTTTCATAGTCTACAAGGAATTCATCAGAAACTGCCTTGTCAAATTCATACGCATAAGTTGGAACTCCATTTTCCATATCAAAAATACTATAAGTATTCTTGTCCACTTCATCCTTAGGAGTAGCCGTAAGCCCTATTAAGCTCGCATCAAAATAATCAAAAATAGCTTTATATTTTTTATAAATACTTCTGTGAGATTCATCAACAATTATTAAATCGAAATGTCCGCATGTAAATAATCTTTGTCCATCTTTTGATTTAGTATCATCGATTGCATTAATCATAGTTGGATATGTGGAAAATATCATTCTTGATTCTGGACTATCTTTTTTATCTAATAAATTACAAAGTGATAAATGAGGAAGTAATTTTGAAAAATTCTTTTTAGCTTGTTTAACAAGTGCTGTTCTATCTGCTAAAAACAATATATTCTTTACCCAATTATGTTTTGTTAATACATCAACTAGAGAAATAGCTGTTCTTGTTTTACCAGTACCCGTTGCCATAACAAGTAAAAGTTTTCTTTTTCTTTTCTCTAATTCCTCAGCACATGCAATTATTGCTTCCTTTTGATAATATCTATTTGATATTTGATCTTTTATATTAATGTTTTTTAAACTCTTTCTTTGAGTTCTTCTATCTATCATAAGCTGAAGTTCTTCTTTTTTGAAGAAACCATAAATTCTTCTTTCAGGGTATCCGTTATAATCATCTAAGATATATGTCTCAAACCCATTAGTAAAGAAAATAATCGGTCTAACATCATATTGTTTCTCTATACAATCAGCGTATAATTTAGCTTGCTCACGACCAACTTTCGGATCCTTACTTGTCCTCTTTGCTTCAACTACTGCAAGTGGTTTACCATTATCACCATATAAAACATAATCTGCATAACCCTTTTCTGCACTATTCGGCATACCAAAAAGCTCTATTTCCTCACCAATATCTCTTTTAAAATCCCATCCTGCAAGTTTAAGCTCCACATCTATGTAAATTTTTCTTGTATTAAACTCATTTAGTTCATCTATATTAAAATCATAATTTTCTGTGTTTTCTTTTCTCTTTTTGGTTACTTCTCGTCTAAGTTCTTCATTTTCTTTTATAATTTCTTCAAGTTTTTTATCCTTTGAACTTAATTTTTCATATAAATTCTTAAGTTCTTCAGGTCTTACTCTTTTTTCTTCTCCTTGAAGTAAACTACCCTCATCAAAACTCTTTTCTTTATAATCATCTCCATAACAATAATCAATCCAATTAATAAACTGATATAAATTATGTAGTGATAAAATAGCTTCTTCTCTTGTTATACTTTTATTAGTATGTACTGCAACATTACCTAATTTAATTACAAATTTAAGTATAGGTAACATCTCACCATCAACAAGTTCTAAAAAACTACCATTATGTATTAAACTGCTTATATTGTCTTGATAGGGAATCCTTAAATCTTCATCAAAACTATATACCCACTTAACTGCAAGTTCCAAAGCACGTCTACTTAAAATAGCTGTAGTTGCTGGACTTACTAATATACTCTTTTCTGCTTCAATACAAGCCTTTGAAAAACTAATAAAT
The DNA here is from genome assembly GCF_017100085.1 of Clostridium botulinum. Lineage (NCBI taxonomy): Bacteria > Bacillati > Bacillota > Clostridia > Eubacteriales > Clostridiaceae > Clostridium > Clostridium botulinum. Next base: position 82,374 of record NZ_CP063967.1, on the reverse strand, counting down.
TCTTTTTTAAACTTCAAAAATTCAAAATTAGTACACAAAGATTTCATCCCCTTTATAATGTCATATACTCTTTATCTATGAATATATTACCACATGAGATTAATTTTTCATATAACAAAAAATCTTGGATTTCCCCAAGACTTTTTATAAAATCACTTAATTTTATTAGATTACAATAAAAAAAATTCCGCAGGAATTTCATCCTTCATTGTTAATTGTCCACTGTGAATTTTCAATTTGTTTTCCACTACTCTCTATTCCCTGACTCCTTGTTTTATATTGACCACTTCGTCTACAGATAACCCAGTCTTAACAGCAATAGTTTCTATGTCTAAGACATCCAAGAGATTTTTCGCAACTGCTATTTTGCCTTTTTTTAATCCTTCTTGTTTTCCTATCTGTTTTCCTTTTTCTTCAGCATTTTCAAGATCGCTTACTCTATCAAGTATTACAAATTTTCTTTGTTCGTATAATTCTACTTCTTTTTTATCCCCACTTAATCTTACAAGTTCATCTTTTGCTTCTTTTATTTCATGTACACTCATTTCAAGCTTTTTAACGACTTCACTTGATGGATTATTTATAAATTTAATCCATGCTTCAAGCATATCCGTAACTTCTTCATTTTCATTTGATTCTTGCATTTTAGGAAGTTCTATAAAATGTATTTCCTCAATATCTGTTAATTCCTCATTTGTTGTCATTTCTTTTAATCTATAACCATTATGGAATCTATCATTTTTTAAATAATTAAAATCTAGTATGTTTATACAAACCGTTTTTGATAATCTATTATAATTATCCCCTTCAGTAAGTTGACCTTCATACATTTTACTCCAATAGTAAAGACTTCTTCTTATCATGTTATATTCATTCTTAACTTGAATTTCTATATTTATTTCCTCACCGTTATTTGTAGTTGCTTTTATATCAAGTCTGCTATATTTATCTTCTATGTGTTCTTTCTCTATATCCGAATTTCTTATTTTAACACTTTTAATTGGATTTATTGGATTCATTACTGCATTTAAAAAAGAGATTAATATTTCAGGATGCTTTTCATTACCAAATATCTTTTTAAATACAAAATCAACTTTTGGACTTAATAAACCATATCTCATTTTAATTCCTCCCGTATAACACTAGATATAATCTTAATTCCGATATTACGGTATTAAAGCTGTGATGTCAATAATGATAATTAAGAAAACCATAATTAACAATGTACAATTCGTTTTTTTCTTTGTTTTCCCTATTCCCTGTTTCCTTGTCCTAATTCCACAAGTGCCTAATCTTTAAATAGTTCTCCCTTAAAAGCTTTTTGCATTAATGAATTAAAGTTATCTTCTAGTTTTTTTAAGCTATTTTGCATTTTAAGTTTTAGTTTGTCAACTTTGGTTACAAAGTCGGCGAATTGGTTTTGGAGGTGAATTGGAACCATAGGAAATTCTACTTTATTTAATTTTCCTACAGTAAGCCCCGGCTGAGCAGCACCTGTTGAAAATCTATTTAGATTTAGCTTCATCAGCACAAAATAAAGCCAATAATTATTCATTTCTATTTTAGGTTTAGTTACAACTGCATGCTCAGTAGCATAAAACTTACCTCGTGCATACTTTACATTCCCACATAAAGCTCCTTGTCTCCCGATTAAAGGAATATCACCTTCATGAGAATATTCTTTTACATATCCTCTTAGACCATTCCCTCCATAACATGGATACAATCCAGTTAAATTTTTCTCATGTATATTAGCTGCTTTTATACTTTTTCCTGCTTTCATTTCACATACATTTTCTAGTAATTGGGTTTTCCACATTCTGCTGTTTGTAATAGGATCCCCAAACATCTCTACAAATCTTGATTTAACTAATTCATCCAAAGCTTCTATTTGAGCTTTCCTTTTGTCTATTAATGATTGAGCTTTGTCGAGTATATTTACTATCTTTTGTTGTGTTTCTAAGTTAGATATATCCACAGATAATTTTTTAAAATCATTAACTGAAAAACTAGCTTGATTAACAGATTTTTTAGTAATCTTAGGTAATTTGTTTTTGAAATATTTAGTGTTAAAATAATAATTAATATATTTAGGTATTATTTTATCTGTATCCGGTCTAAGACATAATAAATTCATCCCATGTATTATATCTTTATTTATATCTTCATATATTGCTGTTTTCCCTAAGTGTTTTTCACTATTTATATGTGAAATTAAAATATCACCACCTTTTAATAAATAGTCTTTAAATTTTCCTAATTCATATATGCCTGCATATCCAACTTTGTTTGTATCTATATATGAATTTGATATAGTTTCAATACGTGTTATAGGGTATCCCCCATCTATTACACCTTGTTTTATATTTGCACCATTTCGTATAAATTTAAATATATCTTCTAATGTATATTTCATATTTGTATCCCTCATTCCTTGTAAATAGAACTTTACCCCTCAATCATTCTTCCTAAGTCCTCTAACCCCTCAGTTATTTCCTTTTCTAATTGCTTAACTCTCTCCAAAATAACCTTAGGTTCATCATAAACAACTTCTTCATACTCTATTTCCTTGTACTTATTAATAGATAAATCATAGTTGTTTTCTCTGATTTCATCTACTGGAACAAAAAAGCTTTGCTCTGTTCTCGTTCTATCATCCTCTTTATCTAAATTGCTAAATCTTTCTACTATATCAGGTATATCATTATCTTCAATAGGATTTCTCTTACCATCTAGTGAAAATCCATCTGCCTTCATATCATAGAACCATACCTTATCTGTTCCGCCTGTGCCAGTCTTCGTAAATATCATAATAGCTGTAGACACTCCTGCATATGGCTTAAATACTCCACTTGGCATACTTATTATAGCTTCAAGCTTATGATTATCAACTATTTCACGTCTTATATCCTTATGTCCTTTAGTTGAACCAAATAAAACTCCATCTGGAACGATTGACGCACATCTTCCGCCAGTTTTTAATATTCTTAAAAATAGTGATAAAAATAGTAATTCTGTTTTTTTTGTTTTACTAACTTTTAAAAGGTCCGCTGACACTGCTTCATAATCTAAGCTACCTTTAAAAGGAGGATTTGCTAAAATCAATGTATAATTTTCACTATCTTTATTAGTTTCTGAAAGAGAATCTTTATATTGAATATTAGGATTATCCACTCCGTGAAGCATCATATTCATAGCACCAATTCTAAGCATAGTTCTATCCATGTCAAAACCATTAAACATCTTATTATTAAAGTGTTCCTTTAAACCTTGAACTAAGAATAAATCATTGTGTTTTTCCCTCAAATATTCTTCTGCTCCAACTAAGAAACCTGCAGTACCCATAGCTGGGTCTACTATAATATCCTCTGGTATTGGTTTCATTAGCTCTGCCATCATTTTGATTATGTGTCTTGGAGTTCTAAACTGACCATTTGTACCTGCTGTTGCTACCTTAGATAAAAGGTACTCATAAAGGTCTCCTTTAACATCTTTATCATCCATTTCAAGGTTATCTATAGCATCTACTATTTTTGATAACATAAGTGGAGTTGGTATTTTAAACATAGCATCTTGCATGTATTTTGAATATGCAGATTGTTCATTTCCATGAATATTCTTTATAAAAGGGAAAACTTCTTCTGATACTATTCTATACATTTCCCCTGCTTCTTCGTTTTTAAATTTACTCCATCTTAAATATTGCTTATCAATTGGAAACATTCCTTCAAAAGGTATACCAAGCATTTCTGCATCACTTTCAGCTAATATTTCATTATCATCTAAATTTTTTATAAATAAAAAATATGTAAATTGTTCTATAACTTCTAATGGGTTAGTTATACCACCAGTCCAAAATGTTTCCCAAATTTTATCTATCTTACTCTTTAACTCTCCTGTAATCATTAGTTGTCCTCCAATATTATTTATAATTCAATTTTGCATTTATATGTAAATAAAAAATAATTGCATCAGCTCTTGCCAATGCAATTATTATTATAACTTTATTTTTTTATGATTTCCATACTTTTATTTACTCTTAAAGGATAACAAGAAATCATATGGAAATTGGCATAGGTATAATAACTAACTTCCTATTGACCTTTACAAATCTCATGCAACTCTATAACCTCTAAAAGAGTATTCTTTTGATTACTTGTAAGTTCATAATCTAAAGACTGTGTATCTCCCTCAAACTTTATCAAAGCTTTTTTAGCCTTTCCCAGCTTCTTTAAATTAGTAATCATATTTAAATTAGTATTGCAATCACTAAATACCGTATCTTCAAGAACAGGTATTTCAATCCATTCATATATTCCTGTTCCGAATCCAACATTGGATTTTCTTTCAAAATAATCAAACTTTAAATCAAAAATTTCTCCATCTGCATTACATTTAATATTTTTCGTAAATACCCACTCTGATCGATTAAATCCCGCAATTAATTTTAATACGTCACTTCCAACTTCTCCTCTTAAATAAGGATAGAATATAACACTGCTTTCTCCAATATTAATTAGCTCTCCATAAGGTTTAGGCACATATGTAATATCTTCACTAACTTTATCTTTATATCTATTTACTTTTGATAATAAATAATCCTTTCTTTTCTTCTTTTCTTCTAATTTAGCTTTTTCATATTTTTCTCTTTCTTTTTCATAGACTTCTATTCTTTGTTTTATAATCTTATCATTGGGAATATATTTACCTAAACTTTTGACTCCATAAACAGCTTTATCATATTCCTTCCCATTAAAATATTCTTCTGATTTCTTTAGCATGTCCTCTTTTGCTTTTGATAAAATATTTTTCATATGGTTTTGAGCTTTACTATAATTTGTATCATCCTTAATAACATTATTAAATTGTTCTAAAGCATAAAAATAACTTTTATTTTTCTCAAGCTTAATACCATTTGTAAAAGCTTTTCTTGAATCACTATATTTTTTTATCTTTTCTTTAGATTTATTTATTTCTTCAGAGTTAAATTTATAATAGTACATTTGATCCAATGCATTTAATTCCTTACTACAATCACTTCTATCTTTATCATTAATGAAATCATCTTGTAAATCACTAATCATACCTGATAAATATCTACCTATTTTTTTATCAAATTTATCTCGTTTATCTTTATAATTATTATTTATAGCATTAGAATATACTTGCTTTGCATCTTCATATTTTGCAGCATTAAATGCTTTTTTAAATGTATTTATATCTTTATTATTTCTATGAACACATATCCCTATATTAAGAATTATAATTGCTAACATAATGCCTAAAGATATACATAGTTTCTTTTTATCTTTTAATAAACTTTCGGCCACCTTATCTAAATTACTAATTACTTTTTTAAATAACCCCAAAATTTTATTTTTATTTGTTGAATCTTGTTTTTTTAACTTTTTACCGCACTTGGAACAATAAACACTAGAATCATCATTTTCAGTACCACATTTAGAACAAAACATACTATCACCTCGTCTACAAAGTTATGATTTAATATAGCTAGCTTATATCTCTTAATAGTCCTCCTTTCATTTTTGTAAATTTATATAGCTATTCCCTTATTATACTATATATTACCTTAAAGTGAATATTGTTACATAAAAATATAACTTTTATAGTTATTTTGTATATTATTATATAATAAATTTATTATGTTTATTCATTAGTAACTTTGTAGATATCAGTTGTGAAAATTTTCTAATTTTATAATGCTTAATTAATTCTCTAAATATTTCTTTTTCATTATATAAACCCTTTATTCTCCATCATACCTCTAAGTTTCCTAATCGCCCTTCTTCTCAAATAAGTAGTCCTATCATACAAAAGCTTTTTATCTCTAGCAATGTCTTTAAAACTCTCATCATTAATATAGTATCTGCTGAGAATCTCTCTTTCTAGTGGTTCAAGTTCATCCATAGCCTCATAAAGCTTCTTAACCTGATCATAAACTATAACCTCATCTTCAACAGTAAACTCATATTCTTCATCCTTGTTAAGTATATTATCATCTGGAACTTCTCTAAAATGTTTAATCTCACCTTTTAATAGTGCTGCAAAGTTTGTACTTATAGCATTTAGAAAATATCCATTATATGAGCTACTTCCAAGCTTGTACATACGTATAGCTTTTATAATTGAAAGATATCCATGCTGAACTAAATCTTCAAAATCATATCCTGGAATGTTGTATCCCGTAGCCTTCTTAAATACAAAATTTTTGTATTTATTAATAATAGAATTTATAGATTCTACATCTCCGTCTTTTGCCTTTCTTATAAGATTTTCCATGATAACACCACCCTTTTATACATATATATCTATTATACCAGTTTATATAATTATTTAAATGGTATTTACGTTTTAAATAGTAAAAATGTATATATCTCTAAAATTCTATTTTTTAATATATTCTATTTTGCCATTTCTAGGATTTTGTAATATACTTATTTTATTGTACTTTTTTAGCTTATTTTGTATTTTATTTCATCTAAATTGTACATTATTTATAATTCTATTTATTATATGGAGGGTATATTAATGATTTGTCCTAAATGCAATTCTAGAAATGAATACTCTAATATTTATTGTTGTAAGTGCGGTAAAAAATTACCTAAAAATGAACTTGGTCTAAAAAATAAAACTTCAAGCCGCCTTAAATTACTATGCAATACCATAAGCAAAACTTTAGATAAATTATTAGATAATAAAAAATCTACTGCTCTTGTATTAGCAGTTATGGTAGGTATAATATCTATCAATATATATAGATGTATACATAAGAATAAACCCCATACTAAAACTACTTCTATTAATAAACCTATTAGTAATTCTAATATCAACAAACCCGCTAAACCTGTACAAGCTAAGAAATCTAATATTTCAAAAGAACAAATAGCTGCTGAAAAAAAGATTATAGATGCTTATGTTAGTAAAGTAGATAATCCTTCTTATACAGATTATAAAAATATGGATCTTGACCTTAACAATAAATTAAACAATAATTATTTTAAAAGTAACTATAAAAAAGATGCTATTTTATTAAAAGCATATGCAATTTCAAAACACAACTTAAAAACTCTTAGTAAGAATTCTATTAGAGATTTTGATTTTCAAATTTCTTTTGGATATTTTGTAGGAAGCATAGGTGATATATATCCTGATGAAATATTGGATTATCATATAGATGTCCCTAAAATTTTTGGAACTATAAAAGAATGTTCTCAAGAAATATTTAATATTAGTATAGATTATTGGCAAAAACTACATGAAGATAAATCCAAACTTTCTAAGGATGATTGGGTTAAAACATATGTTTATATTAAAGATCCTAGTATTGGTATGACTAGAGACGAAATACTAGTTTCAACTTGGGGAAAACCTGACAATATTCACACAACAACTTCACAATACGGAACTGATGAACAATGGGTTTATGGTTCAAGTAGATATATCTATTTTGAAAATGGAGTAGTTACAACTATTCAAAACTAATATATCACCCATGTTCCATCGGTGATCCATAACATAAACAAAGATAAAATGGAGAAACCATACATGTTCGTACCTCCATCTAGAGCAAGTCCATTTTTATACTACGCCTTAAGGCGTAGTTTTCAGCATAACTGGCTACGCCAATTATGCTTTTCCCTTTATCCATAGTATACATAGTTATTTATTTAATCCCATTACATTCAATACAATTATTGCGTACTTAGTAATAAACCTAATCACTAACTTACTTAAATCTAATACATCTATTCATATCTCACCTATACCCACTATACATAATACTGCACATATTCACTTAGGCATTAAGCCCTGTCACCCTAGTCTCTTTATTGCTTACCTAAGAGATATTAAAGCTCTATAAGTCTTTCAATATTTTAAGCCTTCTATAGCTTAACTATCTCTAAAGGTCTCAAGCTCGATTTTTCGAGGTACCCGACAGAACACATTAAATATGAAATTATAGTTCAAAACGCCATAGGACAAACCACAACAAACTGCAGCACTAGTAGGGCTTGCAGGTTTTATCCTATGACTTCACTATAATAAGTAACATTCAAATCCCGCCCTCCAGCCCGATAAAACCTTCTACAATTAAAAGATTTCTTCCATATATAGAAATACAAGAAACTTTAAAAGGAGGTGTTTTCTTTGGAAAATGAAATCCTAAAGCTTGCATCATCTCAAGGAATCTGGGCGGCTCTTAGTGTAGTCCTTATATTCTACATTTTAAAAGCCCAGGAAAAGAGAGATTTAAAGCAAGAACAAAGGGAGGAAAATTACCAAAGGATAATTAAAAATCTCACTGATAATTTGCATTTGATTGAAGATGTTAAAAAAGATGTTAAGGAAGTTAAGGATGTACTCTTACGAACATAATAATAAAAACTTTTCCAAAATAACTTAAATCTCCATATATACAATTGAACACACAAAGATAGGGAGGTTTTAAAATGGCTCAATCAAAAGTTTATAAAAGCACACTTGCTCTTGATGTTTTAGTTGGTACTGATGACAAAGGTAAAGATGTCTTTAAAAAACAATCTTTCGGTAAAATCAGAACTAATGCTGATATAGAGAAAGTTTGTGAAGTTGGTCTTAATGCTGCTAAGTTATTTAACAGTGCTAAGGTTTTAAAAATTGATCAATCTATAATTACTGAGGAATAGGAGGGAATAAATAATGGCTAAATCACTTTTAATGAAGTTTAAAACTGACAGAGATAAAAGTTTCTCTTTAAGAGTTAATAAGGTTAAAAATGATGCTAAAGAGGAAGATGTTAAGACACTAATGGATTCTTTAATTAAGAATGATGTTATACTTACATCATCTGGTACTTTAAAAGTTAAAGAATCTGCTGAACTTATAACTACTACTTCTGAACCAATTGATATTGAATAATGAAAAGTCTAGTTACTTAATTTTTAGGTAGCTAGACTTTTTTTCTTATTACTTATTATTCTTATTTATTATTTTTTATTTATTATTTTTTATTTATTACTTATTACTTATTAACTACCAATGGGCTTGGTAGGGGCTTAAAAAATATTTTAAAATAAAAACAGCCCCTTATAATGGGCTTGCAAGGGGCTATCAAGGGGCTTATAAGCCCCTGTTTTTTTAAAAAGAGATTGCTTTACACAATTCCTCTTAAATTTAGTTAGATCTTCAATTTTGTAGATTATAAATTTAAAATGCAAAAAGAGTCCTTAAGACTCTTTTTAATCACATATATTTTCATCATTGTCCAATCCTAAAAGGCCTCTTTCAATTGCTTTAATATCATATTTCCTTTCTCCACTATCTTCTTTATTTTCTTTACTTATCCGCCACTCAATCATATATTTCTTAATAGCTTCTACTGTATATAACCCTTTTTTACTCCAAATTCTTAATATTTTGTCTATATATTTGATATTTTTTACATTATTATTAACTGCCTCTTCAATAGCTAAAATAATTACATCTGTAGCATATAGTTTAACCCATTCCTTAACTTTATTTTGCTGTATAGGTGTTAATGCATATACATTACTTTCAAAAATAGATATAACTTCATTTGCTTCATCTTGTTCACATATACCATCTTCATCAACATAATCATCTAGACCTTCAAAAATTAATTTTATATTTAACGATAAATCTTTGCAATGTTTGTATACTTCATTAATATACTTTGTACACTTCAAATTTTTCAACTCTGAATTAACACATTTTATTGCATTACAATTAGTGGGCTTATTATATCTCATCCAATTTATTATCATTATTTCCTTAGTTTCATTACAATACTCTATTTTTTGATATTCAATAAATCTGTTAAGTAGCTTGTCTATAGTATCCCTATTGTATCCTGTTTGAGTTTCTATTATTCTCTTTGGAAGTTCATAAATTCCGCATTGAGCAGTACCAGGATTAGTCATAATATACAAATAAAAATACTTTTCTTCAGGGGTAAGATCTAATACAAAACCATCATTCCAAAAATTTGTATGAATTTGTCTATACTTTGCCATTATCTCATCTCCTTGAAATATAAATTTATCATTATTCTAGTGTAATTTTATTTTCTCTAATCCACTTAATAAAAAGACACTTAGGTATTCTTATTTGAGAACCTAATCTTAATATTGGTACTTGCTTTTTATATATAAGATTATAAGCTTTATTTTTTTGTATTTTTAAAAAGTTAGCCATTTCTTCAACAGTCAATAATTCTGGTAAATCTTTCATTTCTTTTTCCATTATATTCACTCTCCTGGCCAATTAATTTAAAATTTCTCTACTCCAAATACTCTTTCATAATCCCTTGTTTTGCTGATTCTTACTGTGTCCAATTGTTAATTACTCTTAAAACTTAATTTTCATGTTCCAAGGTAAATTTTGAAAAATATTGTTAGCTATATCACCCTACCTACCTCCCTTCATATGTAACGTTATTTGCGTTGTCTAAAATATATCATTTTTTGATATTTATTACAAATTATTTTTTGACTGTATTTTTTGATTAATTTGATTTATCTTCCATTTTCTCGTTTTTTCTCACGATTTGCGTTGTATTATTGACATCAAAACGCGACATACGTTATAATAACTTTGAAACAAGGTGGAAAGAAGGTATATATTATGGCATTAAGCAAAAAGAAATTGGGACAATTATTAAAACAAGCACGAAATTTCAAATCAGATATTATAGGTAAACATTATACTCAAAGAATGCTAGCTGATGATATAAATAGATCTCAAAGCTATATTGGAGACATTGAATCTGGAAGAACTTATCCAAGTTTTTCGACCTTAAATGATATTGCAGAAGCCTGTGGTGTTCCTGTAAGTTATTTTCAAGATTATGATGACATCAATTACAATATAGACACATTTATAAAATCTCAATTAAATATATTAAGTGAGACTGAACTTTCAGCTATACGTGAAGCAATAAAAAATGATCCAAATATAAAATTACCGCATATTTTAGATTGTTCTAAAACTTTATCTACGAATTTATTTAAAACTACAAAAGAAAATGTACAATTTCTTTTGAGTCAACCTTCTATTATAAATTTTTGTGAAGTTGATATAACTGACCTTAGTGAAGATGAGGCTTCAGAGTTTGTTGATGAAATATTAAGACAAGTTAAGCTTGTTAGCTATAAGTACAAAAAATAATTTTTATCTTAATGAATGTTGGTTTTAGTATTGTTTAATTAACAATGATGTAAATCTGTTATTTCAATATCATTAATGTTGTATTGAGTAATTTTATAATGGTATGTTGGTTTAGATACACAAAATACATAAGCACAATCATGGTTTATATATTCAACGATTCCATATAGACCATACCAGTCTGAGTTTTTATTAACTATTTTAACTATTGTATCATTTTGCTTTAAATTACACAACTTCAAATTATCACACCCCTTCTATTGTAAGCATTCCCATATTTGTAATATATAAAACTACAATAGAATAACCCACTCAAGTTAATGAGTGGGTTTAAATATGTATTTTAACAATTATGCTCCATATTTATTTCTTATTATTTACCGCTTGATCCTAGTTTACCAAGTCCACGTTGAGATTTTATATTTTTTAGCTGCTCCCAGCTTACTTCTTTAGTATTAAATGTAGAAACAGGTAACATTACAAACTGAGTAATTGCCTTATTAATAGGTTTAATTATGCAATCTTCTTTTTTTACATATTCGCAAACTCTCACACCTGCATTAGAATCAATAGTGACAAACTTATTTTGTTCTAAATCAAAATGTGTACACTTTTCTATTTCTTCGTCGGATTGAGTAGTTATTACAACTGTTTTTTGCAAGTTAGTATTTATTAATGGTATGAAATAGCTGTCTCTATATCCTGAGTCTCCAACACCAGCCCCTACTATAATTCCTTTACTTCCCATTCCACCTTTATCAAAGAATTTAGGGAAATATGCTTTATTACAAGCTATTGCTATTCCTGTATCTATCATTCTTAAACTACAAGGCTCTATTACAATTGTTTCAGTCTCACAAGTATATACATCATATCCTGCATCTTCTTCACGCTTAGTTGGTATAATTGCATTGGGCTTAGTCTTAGCAAAGTATAATTCGTTAAATTCTACTTCATCTATAGTAGCTAATTTATTATCTAATAAAGAATTTAACATTGTGTTATTAATAAAATACTCACATTGTGTAGCTTCTAACACTCCATCAAGGTTCATATGTTCTTCTATTTTATATACTATTATGCCTTTTACTTTATCCATAATTGCATTTTTATCAACGATATCAAGAGATTCTCCTTTTCTAAATACCTTATTAAATACTTCCACGTCCTTTAAAAATAATAATTTTTTCATAACTTCCATCCACCCTTCAATTTAATATATAAATGTGTATTTATTCTTAATATTTAAACAATTTACCTCTTTTAACAATCATATAATATAACATGTCCTTATTGCAATAATTTTTATCTTAAATATTTATTTATCTGTTTCATTCCAAAAATTTGAAGCAACAAAATATATATTTATTCCTAATATTTAAATGATTCGCCTAATAACATACTCATTTTTGTAACTGTATTTTTATTCTTCAAAAGTATTATTATTACATATATTCATTGAAGTGGTATAAAAAACGTGATAAAATAGTTTATATTATGGAATATTTTATCAAAATTTTGTTTTTTAAAGATACTTAAACTAAAAACAAAAATTTGCGAAAGGAGATTTTTAATTGACAAATCTAATAAAAAGTAATTTCAAAATATTTTTCAGAAGTTTATACCTATCTGTACCATTATTGATATTTTTTATTATATTAAATGGGTATTTGGGGGTAGGTATTCGTAATTTAACTATACATAAAGATGCACTTTTTTATCTTCAATATAGTCAAAGAATTAGTGTAATTTATTTTATTTTCTTTACTTTTATATCTTATGAATATCTAATTAAAAGTAAAAATAGCAATCTTTTAGAAGGCATTTCAGTTCTAAACAAAGGAACCTTAAAATTATATTTTTCAAAACTTATAGTTCTTGTAGCAATTATACTAATTATGACATTAAATATATTTGCATATAATTTTGTTGTCTATATTGTAATGAAGGTACACTCTACATCATACTTACTCCATGTAATTTTAAATCATTTATTGAACATATTATTAGTATCTATTTTTGCCGTATGTATTGGAAGCACTATATCATTGTATTTTAAAAGATTCCCTGCATATGCTCTAATGATACTTTCAGTAATCTTAATAAGTCCAATTTCTGAAAGGGTTCCTTATATACTTCATATGGGTTATAACATAGATATATATTTTCTAAGAGAACCATTTAATATTTTGCCTCCTAATTTAAATTGGGAAAGTGAATATTTGTATGGATTGTCTATAGAACCTTATAGATGGAATTTAATTGCCTTTTGGATAAGCTTTTTAGCCTTCCTTATGATTTTAAAATTAAGTAAAAGGAAGTATAAATCCTTAAATGTTATATCTATAATATTACTAATATTCTCACTAGGTAATTTTTATGGATACACTAAACCAGGTAGTATTTTAAAAAAAGATTATAATCCTAAAAATTTCACAGCTTTTGATGAGATATACTACTCAGATGATGTTCAGAAAGAAGAAAAAGCATTATTTAAGATTTCAGAATATGATATGAAACTCAATATAAATAGGCAATTAGAAAATGATATAATCATTCATTTAAATGAAAAAGAACCACTAAAAACTTATAAGTTCACATTATATAGGAACTATAAAATAAAAGAAGTTCTAGGTAAAAATAATGAAACTTTAGAATATAAAAGAGATGGAGATTATTTAGAAGTTATTAATCCTACCAATAATAAACTTAATGAAATAAGAATCGTATATAGTGGATCTAGTCCTGTATTTTATAGTAATTGTCAAGGGGTTTTACTGCCTGGATATTTCCCATACTATCCAACAGAAGGTTATAAAAGGATGTATACAGATGGAGGTAGATTTATTCCAATAATAAGAGATTATAATGTAAAATTTGATATATCTTTAAAATCAAACTTAGATATTGTATCAAATCTTAATAAAAAGGATAGCAAGCTTTTTGGACAAGCCCAAGAGGTTACCTTAATGGGTGGATTCTTAAAAGAAAAACCTATAAAAGATAATATTGTTTATGAATTATTGCTAAATAAGATGGATACAAATGTTCTTTCACATATAGATAACAGCATAAATTCATATAACAAAATACTTTCATCTAATTATAAATTTACTATAAAATCAAAAAAAATCTTCCAAGCGCCAACAACACTTTTAAGTAGAGTTGCTTGTGATGGTATAGCAGATTTTAAAGATCATATTATTGTACCTGGATTAGATGCAAATGTATTATCATTTGATCTAGTAAAATCTAATTTATCAAAAAATATAAAGAAAAAAGAAATTAGTGATATGTTACTTGAGTATATTTCAGACAAAGATAGATTTACAGATAAGAAAAGATTTGAAGATATGCCAAGAGAGATGTTAGAAGAACCTGTTTTTCAAATAGATTATTTATTCGTTGAAAAAATAAATAAATTAGGTGGAGATTATGTTATTAAAAATAGCTATAAATTTTTAATAGATGAAAATGATAAAAGAGATGCTATGACATTTGTTAAAAACTTAAAGTAATAGGGGGCAGTTAAATGTTAGAGATTTTAGATTTGCATAAATCTTTTAAAAGAAAAGAAATATTAAAAGGAATTTCTATAACCTTAGACACTGGAATTTATGGGCTTTTAGGTAAAAATGGAGCAGGCAAAACTACACTTATGAGATGTATAGTTAACTTGTATAATACTACAAAAGGAAATATAAAATTTGAGGAAAAAGATATTGCACATGACACTAGTTTCTCAAAGAATATTGGTTATTTGCCTCAAAAGTTTGGATTATTTAAAGAATTAACAGTATATGAAATGATGGAGTATTTTGCGGTTCTTAAAAAGCTACCTAAAGAATCAATGGACATGTATATAAAATCTAGTCTTGAGATAGTCAATCTAGAGGACAAGATAAAAGATAAAATATCAACATTATCTGGGGGCATGATTAGACGATTAGGAATTGCTCAAGCAATCTTAGGCGATCCTAAGATAATAATTTTTGACGAGCCAACTGCTGGTCTTGATCCAGAAGAAAGACTACGATTTAAAAATTTATTATCCCATATAAAGAAGGATAAGATAATCATAATTTCTACACATATCGTTGAAGACGTAGAAGCCTGTTGTGATAAGATAATTATTATGGATGATGGAAAAATACTTAAAGAAGGAACTAGTGATGCAATTAAATCAGTAGCCAAAGGAAAAGTGTTTGAAATTCCTGAAGAAACCAAAATCAATTTTAATCACTTTGTAGAAAAAACTTTTGAAAAAGACGGTAAAAGATTTTTAAGAATACTCTCAAATGAAAATGAAGAATATACAGGTTTAGAACCTACTATTGAAGACGGATATATGTGTCTATTGAAAGGAATATAAAGAGATGAATTTAAAACTCATATATCTTTCTATGAAAAATTTAAAAGTCTATTACTTTGTTCCTTTAATATTTTTATATATTGTCATTCCTATTTTAGACATTGGACTTATTAATATGTCAGGGAATATTGAAACTGCTTATT
The DNA here is from genome assembly GCF_017100085.1 of Clostridium botulinum. Lineage (NCBI taxonomy): Bacteria > Bacillati > Bacillota > Clostridia > Eubacteriales > Clostridiaceae > Clostridium > Clostridium botulinum. The sequence goes on along the minus strand of NZ_CP063967.1, from coordinate 66,672 downwards.
TATCCATATTTGCAGAGGATGAAAAATATATACCTATTTTATCTTTATGGTGGACTACCTTTATATTTAAAGAATACATTGATGGAGACGGAAATGAGGTTTTATATTGTATTGGATCCTCAAATAAACTTAAAATACAACATATTACATTGATATTTATTTGGTATATTATACACGTTAGCATCTTATTTTTAGGATATAGCTTCTTTTTAGATAATGTATTATTAGAATTTTTAAAAACAGTTATTCAATGTTTTTTCTTCAGTTCAATAGCATATATGCTTATTTATACATTAAAGTCAACTACTATAAGCTTTATGTTTTTACTTATATATGAATTATTATGTCTTTTTGTAAGATGTGAATTTATAAAATATATGAGTATATTTGAAGGTGAACAAATACTTTCAGTTCAACTTATATCCACAAAATATGCTGTATTCTTTTTAGTAGGAATCTTATTTTTACTAATTGGTATGTATAAAAATAAAAGATTTTATTATTAGATTTTAGCATTTTCAAATATAAATAATGATAAATTCCTAGGCATTAATACGATATTTTAATAAACAAAAGAGTAGATGTTTCATGATTACATCTACTCTTTTTGTTTATTCTTCACATTCCTTACATAAACTCTTATTACAACTATGCTAAATTATTTTGGTACCTATTAATAATTAATATTATATTTATATTGGTTTAATCATTCCAATCAATGTATCTTTATTATTTAAGTCTGGATTTTCTAAAACTTTTTCAAGTAAATCATTTAGAATATGACCAATTTCTTTTCCGGTATATCCAAGTTCTATTAAATCACGTCCATTAACCTTTAGATGTTTTAATGAAAAACACTGATTTTTAGAAATTATATCCTTTAACTTATGTTCTATTTCAATTAATTTGTTATGCCTTTCATCATAATATTTAAGATTTTGTGCCTTTATATCCGCTTCTTTAACTTTTAATAAATCTCTAAAATTATCCTCACCAATTAAGTTTAATAATTTTCTTATGGATTTATTGCTACCAATTTCTCTATCATGATATTTTACTAATGTACTAACTTTATCTATGGTATTATTATCATATTTCATTCTTTTTAAAATTTTCTTAGATTTATCTGAAGATAATTCTGCATAATTATAAAAATGATCTATTCCTTTCTCATCAGTTGTTTTACATTGTGGCTTACATATATCGTGTAATAGCATGGTTAATTTTAAATGTAATTTGGGTTCTATATTTAAAGTTGCGTTTATAATATGATTAAAAACATTCTTTACGTGATAAGGATTATTTTGTTCTACATTAAAACATTGATAAAGTTCAGGTAATATAACTTCAAGTACTCCAAACTTAGATAATTCAAAGAATATACTGCTATCTGCAAGTAACATCTTATCAATTTCATCTCTAATTCTTTCTATAGAAATGCTTTTAAGATTATTTTTTACCTGCATAGTTGCACTCAAAGTTTCATCTTCAATTACAAAACCAAGTTGTGCAGCAAATCTGTAAGCTCTTAATATTCTAAGTGCATCTTCTGAAAATCTTTTGACAGGATCTCCTACAGATTTAACTATCCCTGATTCTAAGTCATTTTTACTGTTAAAATAATCTACTAATCCATCTTTATCGTTATAGGCCATTGAATTAATAGTAAAATCTCTACGACTTAAATCTTCCTTTAAGTTTCTTGTAAATTCTACTTTTTTAGGATGTCTATTATCTTCATATTCACCATCAATTCTATAGGTTGTAACTTCATAATGTTCGTTATTAATGACTATGGTTACTGTACCATGTTTTAGTCCAGTAGGAATTATCTTATATCCTAAATTTTGAAATATATCTACAACCTTATTAGGTAAGGCACTTGTTGTTATGTCCCAATCATTAGGTATTTTTTTTAATAAACTATCCCTAACACATCCTCCAACTATGTATGCTTCATAATTAAACTCTTGTAACTTATGTATAATATAACTAACGCACTTAGGCATTTTAATTTCCATATTATTGTCCATTTATAACACCTCTATTTATCTCCATAACTAATTCTTCTACTTTTTCGTAATCAGGGTTATTTTGTAATTCTGTATGCTCTGCTGCATATTTAAATTGTTTATCATAATCATTTACCATTTCAAAAATCTCATTATAAGAATATTTACCGTTTCTTATATTTAATAATAATTCTATATCCTTTTCTCTATGAGTATTAACGCCTTTGCCTTCTAATATCTCAGTACCCATTAATAATAACCTAATTAAATGCATAGCATGTTTGTTTAAATGTAGGGTATCCTTTTTACTATTTCTATGTGTTAGCTTGTCATAATCTTTAACTATCTGAGTCATTTCTGAATATATATTTTTAAAATCTCTCAATGGATAATGTTTTAAGCTAATGTCTATGAATATTTCACTTTCTAAATCTTCTTTATCTGACTTATCTATATATAATTTTAATTCCTCATTTTTAACTTCTTTATATCTATCTTGCATTGTAAGCATTTGAGATTCTATACTTTTTAAAATATGTTCTTCTTTTTCCTTTTGAGGGTAAGAATCTCTAGCTAATGCATTTTGTAATCTTCTAAGCTGAGCAGTTGAATATCCACCAAAACTTGCTATAGCTTTTTTAGATATGAATAAATCTAAATTATCTCTTAATAGTTTCCCTGCCTTTGTACATATAAATAAATGTTCATCTTTTGTACCTAAGATTTCAATTACATTAGGATTGCAATTTAAAAGTAACTTAATAACTTTTCTAAGACCATATATTGTTGTATCTGTTTCTTTATTTTCAAACTGCTCAAAACTTGATAAACCTATTATCTCTTTTGGTCTTTCAACGCATATCCCCCTTATGTCTAAATCTGAAGTATGCTCTTTTGTATCTATATTTGTTCCATAAGCATAGCTTCCTCCTGTTGTTAGTAAAATTATATTATTCCCTAAATGTTCATTGATTCTAAGGAAATCATATTCTTGTGATCGTAATTTTTGTTTAATTTCATCTATATTCAAGTACAATTGTCTCCTTTTTTATATTAACGTTTTTAATTATTATACACTATTAATTATAATAATTTAAAAAGATTAAATTCTTTTGCATTTTGCCTTATCTTTGCATACTTTATATACTATTTTACTTTCTTCTTTAGTTTTAGCTGTTACTATGCAACTTAGTACAGAATTTTTATTATAATATCCTTCAACGGTATACGTTGGTATCCCTTGTTCTCTCAAAGTATCAGCTATAATTTTACTATCTTCTCTAGTTCTTGGTGCTACGAAGAATGTCCATTCCTCATCCTTTTTAAACTTGTTAAATAATCCTGTGGCTAAAAATGTCCCTAATGTCTCAGCAACCCCTATTACAATTATTCCTGTATAGCTTTTGGCTATAACAACGTTCATTAAAATTATAGCATTTGTAATGGAAGCTACGCCTTTTAATATTGCTGCAAATTTATCATATCCATAAATCAAAGCTTTTGTTTTAGTGGTTGTGAACATACAATCTACTAATTTTAATATAAATACCAATACATATAGCTTTATCATACGGTCCCCCCTTATGCCTTATCTCTTGTAATAATATTAGTTATACCTTACTTATATACCTTTAACTTACTTTGCTTCGTAGAATCTATAATTATTTGTTTTACTACCTGGCATATTTTAATTAATTTTTAGTTAAAAATAGAGCTTTTATATAATTAAATATTTCTTTATAATAAAATACGCCATAGTAAAGATTCATTTCCTTTACTATGGCGTAGCTGAAAATCAGTACAAGCTATACTAACTTATTTTTTACCTTTATTACTGTTCGTACATTTCTGTTGTAACTTATCATATTTTAGATACAATTCTTTAGCTTTCATATATTCATTTTTGTACAAAATGGAGTTAAGTTTATTTTGTGGTTCATATGTGTTTTTACTGATATCTCCTAACAAATAATCTTTGAATAAGTCTTTTAGCATGTTTTTTGACATTGTATAATCTTCATATTCACCTCTTATTGCTATTTCTTGAGCTTGAGACATTGTTTTTATAATAATATATTCATTTGTTCTGTAATTTTTTATGAAAGCTATTCCAAAAATAATTATACTAATAAATATAGGTCCTGTGATAACTTTCTTTATATTACCTTTTACGGATTTTTTTAAACTATTACTCATTATCTTTTTTCCATCTCCTCTTTAGTGTAAATATTAGCATTAAAGTATATCACATTTTGGAGTTATTATCAATTTTTTCTAATATGCATTTTTCTTAATATTGGTGATATTTTTGTTACTAAAATTTAAACTAACTTTGAATTGCTAATCTTTTAGTATAAAGAGCATGTTTGAAACTATATTTCATATACTATAATAGTGCAAAAATGATTGAATAATTTTACAGTTAAATAAAACAAAAAAACATTTATACAAAATACTGTTATAATTAAGTTCTCACACAATAACAATAACAAGGAGTTATGCATAAATGTTTCAGAACTTAATTATATCAAATGAATTATCACTATACAAATTTTTTAAACAATTAAATTTTGATTTATATCTAACTAAACCTCAATTAGAGCATTTAGAAGGTACTATGACTGCCATGATTTTAAAAGGATTTAATGGTAAAGTATCTGACATAGCGGAGCTTGCTTCTAAAAGGCATAGAACTAGTATTACAAGATTTTTATCTAAAAGCAATTGGGATGAAAATTTATTAATAAATGCTTTGAAATCTAAGGTTATAGAGCTTATTTGGAATAAATCCGAGAAATCACAAAAACCAATTTATTTAATAATTGATGATACTATTTCTGAAAAAACAAAGCCCTCGTCAAAGGCAATAAATCCTATAGAAAAATGTTATTTTCACAATTCACATTTAAAAAGGAAAACAGTATATGGTCATCAATTAGTGGTTGCCTTACTTTCTTGTGATGGTTTAGTTTTACCTTACTCAATAGAAATCTACGATAAGAGTAATATGAGTAAGATAGATATAGCTACTAAATTAATTAAATCAATGCCTAAACCTGTTAATAAAGGGTATATTTTATGTGATAGTTGGTATAGTTGTAAAGCTATTTTTAAAGCTTCTGCGTTAGCAGGCTACGCTTATATTGGTGCACTTAAAACTAATAGAGTTATATATCCTAAAGGTCATGAAAGATTAGGAATAAAATTACATAAATTTGCTACTAGTTTAAATAAAGATTCCTTTGACCTCGTCAAAGTTAAAGGTAAGCATTACTATATTTATAACTATATTGGACACTTAAATGATATGAAAAATGTTTCAATAATTTTAAGTTATCCCAAAGAATCCTTTCAAAAAGAAGGTTCTTTAAAAGCATTTATATCCACAGACCTAGTATTAAAACCTTTAGATATTCTATTTAAATACACCGACAGGTGGGTTATTGAACCATTCTTCAGAGATTGCAAAAATTATTTAGGTTTAGATAGTTATCAAGTAAGAAGTGAAAGAAGTATCCTTCGATATCTTACTATAATGTTTATAACCTATACTTATTGTAAGTTATACTCAAGCAAAACTTTACAATTCAATACAGGGTTAAAATTAGCTAAAAATAATTTTAAAAAAGCTCAAATTATTTTTATTTATTCAGCAGCCTTAAACGGCCAACCTATAGAAAAAATTTTTGAAAATTTAAAAATAGCATAAAATAGTATTTATCTATTTAACTGTAAAATTATTCAATTTAAAATGCACTATTATAGTCATATAATATAGAATTACATTAATTCGAAAAAAAGTTATTATTTTCAAAAGAAACTTAATAACTATTAAGTTTAGGAGGAAAATTATGTTTAAAATATCAAATGATACATTTTTTAAAATTTGTAAAATAGTTTCAATTTCATGTATATTGATAAGTATTGTAGGATGGATACCCACTTTCTGTTCCATTCTCACTCCTTTATGGATGGTCTCAGTTTTAGTTAGTCCTATAGGATTTATTTTTTCTTTAATTATATTAATTAAATATAATTGGAAACTAGGAATATTACTTGCACTTTTAAATGTAATTATGTTTTTTAGTTTTTTTATAGTCATGCATATAGGCTATACATTTTTTTATCCTCACAATTAATGTAAAACTAACACTGATTAAAATAAGCCATAGTAAAGATTTTTCTTTACTATGGCTTATTTTTTATTTGTTTGGGATAAAGAAAAAAGTAACGAAATAAATCCAAAAAAAATACTTATAAATTTTCTAAAAGGATTAAATAAAACAAGTACACTACTTCCTATAAGCATACAAACTAATAATACGAAAATTAATATACCTCATTTTATATATAATATAAATTACATCATATATTTTATATTCTCTATACCTTTTTGATATATTTTATTAAAATATATATTTGTGAGATAAGTCCTATAATTTCACTTATTCTACAGTATATATGATAGCTATATGTAAGCTCGTCTATTAACAACATAAGCCAAATGAAACTAACAAATGTTATTAAATATATATTTATCTTCCTTGGAATTGTTTTTACAGTATTTATATATGCTGTTTGTAATAATATGTATATTACATTAAGAATAATAAAAAATATAACTTCATTGCGATGAATGTTAACTGGAATATCACTTCCTATAATCATAAAATCTATTAAAATTAATATGGAAAAAATACACAAACTTAATGATGTCAATATATTTGTTACTTTCCTCATATTACCACTCCTTTATTTACTAATATATTAATATATTGAAGATATATTAATATATATACTTTTGTTATATGATCTCTTAAGTTACAATACCAATATATAATCAAAAAATAAAATATAGAAAGAAAGGTAATTTAAACTTATGAAGAAAATTTTAAAAGTATTTTTAGTATGTATGTTCATGATGTTTTTAACTTCTTGTAGTAATGAAAAAGAAATTGCACTTCCAAAAGAAGTTAATAGAATATCAAATGTATGTTATCTTGGAAAAAACATTTATGGTATTGATATTGCTCCTATCCCCAAAGGTACATTTCCTAAAAGGAATTATAAATTAATTAATTTAAAGGGAAACATAATTTCAAAGGAAGACATAATATACATAGATAAAGAGTGTAGTTTTTTAGATAATGGAGCCGTTTCAGTATTAAATAAAGATAAGAAATCCATGTTAATTAGTAAAGATGGAAAAGTTATAGATGACAGATACACAATATATTCTTATTTAGGTAATGGAGTATTTGCTGTTTCTAAAAATTTTAAGACTGGATATTGTAATTCAAAGGGGGAAGATATAGTACCACCTATTGATTTTATGAGTATATGCAATATTCAAAAAGGAGATAAATTTCCATATAAAAATAATGAAGGGAAACTCGGATTTATAGATACAAAAGGAAAAACAGTAATTCCTTTTGTATTTGATGGCATCGGAAAATACTCAAAAGATGCAAATTTCATTTCTGCTTCTAAAGATAAAAAATGGGGACTTATTGATAAAGACGGAAAAACTATAATTCCCTTTAAATTTGGATGGCTTTTTCCTTGTGAAGATGGAAATTTCATAGTAGAGTTAAACAACAAATGCGGTCTTATTGATAAAAATGGTAAGGTTATAATTCCATTTGAGTTTGATCTTATATTGGAAATTAAAAAAGGAACTTATAAAATTTTATTAATAGATAAGTTTAACTGTAACAAATTATATGGAGTTATGGATAACAGCGGCAAAACTATTGTAAAGCCTTTTGAAGCTTTTAAAATAGATTATGCAGATGATAAAAATATAGTTAGCAATGCAGTAGACGATATGGGAAATAGTTTAGAATATACTAAAATGATGCATCAGTTGTTAGACACAAACAGAAAGGAACTAACACCTGACTTTTATGAGGAGATTACATATTATAAAGATGATTTGTTCCGTGTGAAAAATAATAATAAATATGGATTTATAAATAGATCTGGAAAAGTTGTAATCCCTGTTAAATTTAATAATTTCCTTGAATTTAATGATAACTTCTGTATTGTAGATTTAAATGGAAAATACGGAATTTTAGATAAGAACGGACATTATAGAATAAATCCAAAATATGAAGATATAAAATATCTATGTAAAAATTCTTTTGCAGTAAAGCTTAATAATAAATGGGGAATTGTTGATAGCTGTGATAAATTAATTAAACCTATTGAATATGATGATATATCAAGCATTGAATCTCACATTGAGTGTAAATATAATGTGTTAATGAAGAAAGGACAAAAAGGAATACTTCTTAAAATTTAAAGACCTCTGTATTCAAAAATCATTATACATAAAAAGTACCTATAAATCAGACACTCTTTTTTATGTGTCCAATCTATAGGTACTATTTTAATTTTATAAAATTATATTTTAAATTTATGAACTTCTTGCTGTAATTTATCCGTACTTTCTTTTGATTTTAAAACTTCCTCCATAACCTCTGTTGATTTGCAATTTACTTTATTAACTCTATCTGCTATATTTGTAGTTCCAGAAGCCCCATCATTAGCTGCTACAGCCACGTTATTTATAGCTCCTAACACTTCTTGAACTGAAGATAAAAGTTCCTCAGAAGTAGAACTAATTTCTGCTACTAGTTCATCTATAAACTTAGCATCTTCGTTATATTTTTCTGAAACATCTAACATAACCTCATAATCATTAGCAACATCTGTAGATACAAAATCTAATAAATTAGTAGCATTAGTAGAAAGATTATTTACTGAAGATACAACGTTTGTTGTTACAGATTGTATTTTAAGTACCGTAGCTTTTGATTGTTCTGCAAGTTTTCTTATTTCTTCAGCAACAACTGAAAATCCTTTTCCATATTCACCAGCTCTTGCTGCTTCGATAGCAGCATTTAATGCAAGTAAATCAGTTTGTTCTGTTATCTGCATGATAGATTCAGATAAGATATTGATTTCATCAACTACCTTTGAATCTTCTATTGCTTGCTGAAGTTGATCTTTTGTATGAAGAAGTATGTTAGCAGCTTTTTTTTGGGCAATATCGGTATTTTCTTTAATCATAGTGGCTCTTTTACTAATTTCATTAGCAGCAATAGCACCCTTTTCAGATTTTTCAGCTATAGAATCAATACTTAGTTCCATTTGCTGTGAAGTTGCTGACATTTCTTCAGATACTGCTGAAGTTTCTTCCATACTTGCAGCTAATTCTTCTGTAGTTGCAGATATCTCTTGCAGATCACTATCTAATATCTGAACATTGTCTACAATATTACTGACTTTCTGTTCAATAGCTGATGATTCATTTTTAATACTAACAACTAAATTCATTAAAGAACTTCTCATATTATTAATTCCGTTAGTTATTGTTCCTATTTCATCTTCTCTTGACAATAATCTACAATCAAGTTCTTGAGAAAAATCCCCACTTGCAAGTATTTCTAAGTGTTTAGAAGATTTTATTATTGGACTCGTAATTTGCTTTGTGATGATGTTAATTAAAATAAATGTTAAAACCAGCATAAATATTGAAATAACTAATATTATACTAGATATTCTTTTAGCACTTGATAGTAATTCATTTTCTGACATAAAAGATGCTAAAATCCAGTCTGTATTATCTATTTTATGTGTACTACCAATATATTGTTCTTTATCAATAGTGACCTTAAAGGACTTTAAATCTTTTGATAATACTTTTTCGATTCCAGGTATGTTCACATCTTTTATATTTTTAAAATTATTATTAGCATTATATCCATCTGCCATAACCATTCCTGTATTATGTATAAGCATAGAAAAGCCTGTTTTTCCTATCTTCATTTTACTTAACATACTACTAATAACCGATTGTTCAACATCAATTCCTATTGTACCTAATACATTACCATTAGAATCAGTTAAGGAACGTACATTACTTATAACCATTGAACCAGTATCAGCTTTGTATGGAGCTGTTCTTATTATAGTTCCATTTGCTTTTAAAGCCTTTTGATACCACTCCTTAGGAGTTGGATCATATTGTTTTGATATAGTGCATTCTGGCCAATTTACATAACCACCATATTTAGTAGCCAAATAAACAAACATTGTACCTGGATGTGATTTTGCATATTGTTCAAATACATTATAAATTCCACTTTCAATTGGTCCATTTTTAGATGGTGTCATTTGAGTAGCTTCTGTAGTATTAATATAACTTGTAATATTATCTTTATTTGCTTGAATTATTAATGGATTAGACGCCAGCATATTTATATTTCTATCTATTTGCTCATAAAAAATTCGTATAGAACGCTCAGCTAATTTCATCTGTTCTTGTGAATTGTTAATGTAATCTTTTTTAACTTGATTGTTAACTTGATAGCCAATAGTAATACCGACAGTTGCCAGTGCTAATATAATAATAAGTATAGTAATAAATAAAAATTTAGTTTGAATACTTTTAAATTTTTTAATCAAAAAATCACCTCCTAAAATACAGCATATATTCTATTTAAATATTTTTACCTTAGAATACATTTCTCCACCCAATATTTTATGCACAGCACGGCTATAATGCCATTCATCCCAAAAATAATATTGATCTTGATTAGCACATGCTGGTTTAACTTTTGGATAAGTGCTTTGACACTCTTTCTTTAATTCAACTAATCCATATTTGCTTGAATTTTTCATTATCTTTTCACTAACTTTAGGAAGATCCAACATCATTATTTTGACATTTAAGTTCTTTTGTAATTCTTTTAAACTTTCAGGAAGTTTTTTATTTACACGGCTTACAAAAGCTTCAGCAGATTTTGTTCTATTGTTAGCAATTTCATAAGGTACAAGTGTTAAATCACTACTATTTACTACAAAAAACTTTTTAGCTCCAAGTCCTGCTAATTTTTTAACAGCAGTATTTATGTTATTGACAGCGTTATCTGCCACATTTTCAATTTTACCTGGCATAGAATAATCCATAAATTTAAAATAATCATTTGCAGATGCAAAAATAAAATACAATGCATTAGGATCTGCATTATCTGTTTTTAAACTTTTTTTAAATTTTTCAATTTGTCCGAGTACCCCTGTATTGCCTAAGTAATCTGTCCAATCAGAATAGTTCTTTTCTCCAGTAGTTGCCCCACCTGTAGCATAGTTAGTTAGTGGTACACTTAACTTTTGTGATAACACTTCAACAGCTGTATTCCCATTTGAATATCTGCCGTTCCAATATAATTTATCTGAAGGTTTTAAATATGCCTCCTTTGGTCTATTAGGGTCAGCCATAATTTGTGTAGAAATTTTTTTAGCCTGTCCATTATCTGAATAACTATCTCCAAATGCAACTACTTGAGTAATTTTTTCACTAATTTTTTTTCTACTTGTTAAATACTTAATTCCACCAAAAACAACAATGCATGTTAAAATTATTGTAACCATAAATACAAATTTTTTTTTCATTACACTTCACGTCCTTCATTAAATAATTGTTAAATACTATAAGTCATATGACAGAACATTTTATCCTTAGTATCATTTACAAAAAAATATTCTCAAAATGTCACATCCTAAATTTCATAAATTTAGGGACTTCTCTAATTTTAACCACGAACATATTATGTCACTTTTAGGAAGCTTGTGCAATATTTTTATGAATTTTGATGAAAATAGGGAAAAGTTTTTCTATTATTTATCCTTTTCAAACTCAATTTTAAATTCTTCAAAAGTCATAATTCCTCTAAACACTTTAATACTATTAATAAAATTCTTTTTAAATAGCTCTGACTTATCTTTCTTTTCCTTAAATTCTTCCCATAATTTTAAGCTAGGCATTTCTACACCTTCATTTTTTTCAAGTAATCTTAACTGTGCTATTTGGGTATCTACCTGAGCTTCTATATTAATTAAAGTATTTTCGTAAATTATATTATAGGTTCCATCTTCCTCTTTTTTAAGTTTTTCTATCTCGTCATTTACGTACTTATCATATGCATTTTTTAGTATTTCTTGACGAGATATTTTATTTTGTTCAAAGTTTTCCTTTTGATTTTCGACAAATTCGACGATATCTTTATGACTTATATCTAAATTTACATTTCCCATTAATGCAAATCTTAATAATCCTGCTGAATTTTTTACTGATCCAGTATTCTTACTTTTTTGTTGTTGCAACCATATTACATACTTGATAATATCCCATTTATCATATTCCGCATATAATTGTTTTATTACTTTAGCATTAAAACCTACTTCCTCTAAAGTCTTATCTAAGTTTTCAGGTATTTTCATCTTAAATTCGTCTTTTTTTATATTATCCGCTGCTACTTCTAGTAGTAATTGCTTTTCCTCGTATTTTTGGCGCAAAATATTAATAACATCTTCCTTTTTACCTTTAAAGATAAAATAAATACAAGGTTCTTTTTTATTAATAATATATTTATCTCCATAAAAATAATCTGATATAATTCCGTATTTTATTAAATTCTCAAGGGGCTTTTTTAGTTTCTTTTTTAAATCAGAATTAAATTTATATTCTATTGGAATTTTATTAGCTAAAACTTCAAAATTTCTTTTTATGTAAGTTAACATTCCATTACTTGAATACTTATTTCCCTCAAGATACGTATAAAGTCCACGAGTTAATCCTGATGGTAATGTAAAATAAGTTTCTGAATTAAGGTACTTAATAAATTCATGTTTTATATTATCTATCACAAGACTATTTAATTGCACCCAACATTTATATTTCATATCTTGTTTTGATGATCTTTTCTTTTCTGAATTAAACTCATATTCTAATATTAAAGAAAGTCCTCTTTCTTTAGTTTTTATATATTCTTCATTTTTCTTATCATATATACTACCGTTAGAAAAAGAATAATATTGAGTATTTTTTAGTTGTCTAATAGCATCTTGAATTTTAGCTATATTTGATCCACCAGTTGTTAATTTCATAAATTTAGCTAATTCATATAACGTAAAATAAAGTCTATCACTTTGTATATCAAACATATTTAATTGTTCATTGAAATTTATAGGACTTGTTTTCTTTATATATAAACCAACAATCCCATACCATACATCCATAGTAAATTTACGAGGTAACTGTCCTGTTGTTAACGCTAACATTTCCCTCGTCATACCTTTACTATCTTTCCAATTAAAATATTTAGATTCACCTTCATCTATTCCATGAACTTCTAATATGTGTCTTACTTCATCTGTTATATTAGGATTATTTTTTACATCCCTAACTTTAACTGCTTTAGTACTTTGATTAAATAAAAAAAATGGTGCTTCTAGTATATTTATATCCATAATAAAAGATTGCTTTTGCAATGCTTTGCTTTTTTCACTCATGTACGATATCACCTACTAAACTAAACTTTTATTGACGAGGTTATTTATGAAAAACACCATATTTATCCTAATAACCTCGTAATATTTTTCTAATATGCTCTTATTTTTATATTATAGAGTATGTTTTATGCTTTATCTAGTATTTTTTTGACCACTTTTATTTTTAACATGATTTTTTTCTATTTTCACCTCGTTCATTTATCCTAATGACCTCGTCAATTAGTTCTAGTGCTATATCGTAAACTAGTCCTACTAACCTCGTCGAGTTTTACTAGAAACCTCGTCAAGTTTTACTAAAAAAATCGCTACAGGCTACTGATACCAATGCTTTCAAAAAGTTTACTACAACAACACTATATTTATACTATTATTTGTTTTATTATACTGTATTTATACTATATAAAAATATAGTATAAATTTAACTACTTTTAGCATACAATAATATTAATAATTTTACTAAAAAGATCATATATTTAATAACTCAACTATATATACCTTTTATTTTAGCCTTATTTGCCTCTAATTTCGATTTTAAACAATAAAATAACCTAAGATACCTAATTATATTTTAAAAGGCTCTTAGGCTAAAATATGAGTTATATTTAATAATATTAGATCTTTTACATAATATTATTGAACATAGTATTATTAACTATTTATTAGGATGTTACTTCTTTACGTGAATATAAATTTGAGTAGTTATAATATTAGAATAATTTTTTATGTGTCATCTAATGAATATAATAATAAAAATATTTTTAAGTTCACCAAATGACATATATATTTTTAAATATTATAATATTTTTTATCTTCTTCTAATTCTTTATACCCATCTATTAATCCTTTAATAATATAAGCTCTAGTGTTCTCTATTTTAAGTAAGTGAATTTCTACATACCTTAATAAGGCTTGTACAAACGGTACTTGATGTAATTTAAAATATTTATTTATATCTTCATTATCTAATCCAAATCTTTTAAATCCTTCTAAAAGTTCACCATATGACACATATGCTGAATTTCCAAAACTGATTAGCTCTTTATTAGCTTAGATATATTAACTATTTATTAGAATAGAATAGTAAGCACCATTTGCATATAATTTAAATTAAAGGTAATACTATTTAATGTAAAACACATAATTAAAATTTCTAAAACTTTAAATAGATGATAAAAATAATATAACAGTATCTATAAAACCAATATATTATAAAAATAAAAATGGTAGTGATTATTTTTGTTACAAGCTGTTAATATTATGAGTAGTCATCTATTTTTTATATGTAAAATGGACAAGTATAAAACTCGTCTCCTCTTATTTTTTATTATCTTCAATCCTTATTACTTATTGACTTTAAAAAATGGCTCAACCATAGGCATTACAAAGACCGTTTTATAACGGTTATAACGGTATAGTATATAGTTATAACTTAGAGTTACAAACATTTGTTTGATTTATAGGAAAATCAATATCTAATTCTTTTAATATAGAATCATCACAATATTTTTCAATCATATCTTGAATAGCGTATAATTCTATAACATCTATTTGCAAATCACTATGCTTTTTTATTTCATTTAAACATTGAAGAGCATTATCATTTAACTTACTAGTAGTAATTAATATGCCTTTTTCAACTCCATTTTGAACCATAGCACCAACTAACTTTTGTATAATTTCTCGTCCTATCATAGATTCATCATATCTTTTACATTCTACAAATACTGTATTTCCTTCAAGATCAGTCATTACTATATCTTTTCCACCATCATTTGTAGCTGCAGTTAATTTTACTCTTTTATATTCATTAGTTTGGTTAAATAAATATACACAGAATTCTTCAAATTCTCTACCAGTCATTTTTTCTATTTTGTCTAATATTTTTAATATTTGCATTCTAGTTAAATATTTTGAGTGATGTTTAATTGCTTTAGATCTTGTTATTGCTATATTTATATATCCTACAATTCCCATTATAACAAACATAATAAGAAGGAAATTTCCATAATCCAATTTTTCCATATAGACACCTCTTTTATATGTATTATTGTCACATCATTCATATTTTAAACATAAAATATTACTAAATTAATCCTAACTTATTAATAACTTACTGATAGGTTATTAATAAACTTAAAGAAGCATAGTAACAAGTTATTTATATATTGCATAGTATATATTAAACACCAAGGGAGGTATGATAAATGACCATTAACAAAAGTGATTATAAAATATTAGAACTATTATTAGAAAAACAATGTACCACAGAATATAAATCATTAACCGTTAAAGAAATATCAAATAGCGTAGATTTATCTATATCACAAGTAAGAAATATATTAAAATTATTAACCATGCTAAATTTAATAGCTACTGGATCAAAACAAGGCAAACAAAATACTTATTACATTACAACAGAGGGAATGAGGAAGATTGGTGAAAATATGTAATTATGAATTTAAGAGGTGAATATCATGTTAATGAGTAATCTTTTGATTAATGGTATGGATAATAAAATAATAGAAATTTTTAATAGGTTAAAATCTTATACTGCTATAGATGGTACATTTGGTTTTCCTGTAATGAAGTGTGGCATATTGCTGACTGTGGGATTAATAAGCTTTGAAACAATAGGTTTACTATTAAAGAATAATGATAACATAGGAGAAACTTTAAATGCTTATAAAGTGCCTGAAATTGCTACAGTAGGTATAATACTTGCGATGATTAAAATATTACTGTAATTGTAAAGAGTAATTATTTGGAGGGTTAAGATGATTACAGAATTAGCTATAGCAGGGTTTGGAATGTATGCGTATGACAAATTTAAGGAAAGAAAAATAAATAGATTTAAGTATCAATGGAACAAATTAATGCTGGAGTTAGGTCTTAAAAATAAATCAGATAAATCCTATGAAATATTAAATATATTTAAAAAACATTATGGGTTTGATTGCATTGTAAGTATTCCTATAGGAAAAAGTATAGAGGAATTTAATAAAAAGTTATCTAGTATACAATCATTTCTAAAATCAGATGTAATAGCTGAACTAAGTAGCAACAAAAATAGCATATATATGAGAATTGCAAAGGATTTAAATGAAGCAAGTAAAGATACTCAAATTAAGTTTAAATGGTATAAAATTATGACTACAAGTAAATTAAGAAATGAAGATTTTGATACCTTTAATATAAAAAATATAAAGATTGAAGATTCGTATGGATTTGATATTACTGTGTCTATTCCAAATGGCTTGGGTTTTGATAAATTAAATGCTATTAAAGGTACATTAGAAAGTAACTTTAATGCCATGATTCAATTAGAATGGAACAGATTTAAAAATGAAATAAAACTACAAGTTATAGAAAAAATCATAGATGAAAGATATCCTTTTGTTCCATATAGAGTAAAGAATCCTATGCAATTATATAGCGGTTATTCTATTACTTATGAAAGATTAGTGGCGGATATGTTTAAGCAGCCTCATACCATAGTAAGTGGGCAAACTGGAAGTGGTAAAACTGAAGAAATCAGGTTAATGTTAACAAACCTAATCCATAATTTTGATGAAAGTAAATTAGAACTATATTTTAGTGATTTGTCTGATATGTGTGATTTTGAGTGCTTTCAAAATTGCAAACAAACTAAATATTATGCTAAATCTATTAAAAAGTCCCATAAATTATTTAAAAGATTATTTGATATATATAAATTGAGATTCAAAGTATTTGTAAATGAAAAATGCAAGAATATTAAGGAATACAATGCTAAAAACAGGGAACATCCTATGACAACAATATATATAGTGTTAGATGAATTTGCTGACTATTTTCCAAATTCAGAGAAAATAGAAAAGGATTATAAAGCGAAACTAGATTGTTACAACATGTTAAAGGAGATGACTAGAAAGTTTAGAAAAGCTGGTATGTTTTTAATTATAGGAATACAAAGACCAGATAGAACTGTTTTAGATCCTAGTTTGAGGTCCAACTTATGTACAAAGATAGGTTTTAGCCAAAATACAGATAGTAGTAGTTTAGTAGCTTCAGATAGTACGGAGTTAACGGGATTAGATTCTCGTGAAGGTTTATTTATGTATGGAAGTAAGAGAATTTGGTTTAAATCTTTATATATAAATGACAGAATGATTAGAAGATATATAAAAAATAGCATTGATAAGGAACATAAATATATAGATATATTTGATGATAATGAATTTAATGCTTTGTTAAATACTCAATATGGAATACAAGAAGAAAAAGAAAATAATGTAATAAGACTGCCTATTATGGATAAATTGGAAAATAAGAAAAAAGATGAATTACCCCTTCATGAGGAGCAATTTAAGTCAGTTCAGATTAAAACTAAAAATAAAATATATATTTAAGGTGATATTATGTGTGCTATGGTACTAATGCCTCGAGATAAAAAAATAATGAAATATATAGAAGAATTTAAGGGTGTAACTATATCTCAATGTGCCAAAATGTTTTATCAAAAGTCTTCCCTAGATAATGCTTTATATCAAGCTAGATTAAGATTAAAAAAGCTGTATGACCATAAGTATATAAAAAGGTATAAAGACGTAAATACAGGGAAATTAGTGTATACAAAGGGCAAGAAAATATCAACTCATCAGCTCTATCTTATGAATGTATATGCAGAGATAATAAGATTAGGCGGTGAAATAATAGAGTTTATTAAAGAACCTTCCTTTGATACGGATAAAGGAGAACGTCGTGGTGATGGATTAATTGAATTTACTATAGACGAAGGACAAAATTTAAAATCTTGGCACTCTTTATTAATTGAAGTAGATAAAGATCATGAAACGGATATTAGAAAAATGCATTATATTTTTAATTCTCACATCTTACAAAAGAAATATGAAAAATATCAAATTGATGAACAAGAAATTTTCCCTCAAGTATTAATAATTAAACCATATATCCCAGATAAGCCATATTACACAAATGATTTTAAGATAACATATCTAGATTATACTTTAAATAGATTTGCCTGTAGTGTATTAGCTTGATGCTGATACACAGTACATATTTTTATTGTAACTTCAATATTTTTAATTTATTCTTATTTATTTAGTTTTTATAAGGACTAAATTTGAAAGAAATATTTAGTCCTATATTATTACCCTATTATAAAAAAAGTTTATTATTTAGAAAATTATCTAAAGGTAGATATGATGAAATTATCGATTCAATAAATAGAGATATAAGAAATGCGGAAGCTCATTTAAATTTGAAATATATACCTTCTGAAGGTGTATTTACTTTAATATGTTATAGAAAAGAAAAAAAGATAGATCAAATTACTTAGAGAATTATGTGTATAAAATCTTATACATATCTAATATCAATAAAATGTCTATTTTATTTTCAGTTTGATGTACTCCACTATAAGATATAATGGTGTCTATATCAATCTTACTAATTCCAGTTAATTCAAACTATAGTATGCATAATTTAGAATAAAACAATATTTGTAAATACATATATAATATTGATTTTAAGGAATAATGATGATATAATCGCACTATTAAAATTGGTAACATATTCTATAATATAATAAATTATTATTAAATAGAAATTAATAAATATGAAAAATAATATGTATTTATTAGTTTGTTATCATATACAAATGGAGGAGATATGATGAATTTAACTATTAATCACACTCAACAAATTAACTATGCAAACAAAACAATAATAAATAAAAAAAATGATAATTTTGATTCAATACTTGATGATAAAAAAATCAGCGAAGAGGAAGACAAAATAGATTATGAAGTATATAAAAAAAGTCATATGATGCATACTGCTTTTTCCTCTGTTGAAGAAGCTAAAAAACATAAAGTATCTTTTCCACCTACAACAGCTCCAGGAAAAGTTCGTAGAGCATGGAGACAGCTAATGGAAAAAGCATCTCCAGAAGAAAAAAGCATGTTGGACTTCTTAGGTGATAGATTTATGGATAAATTAAGAGAAAAAAAATTTAATATGCCCAATAATCTAAATGGTTATATTAATTTCATGACAGATATGAAAGATTATTTAGAATTACATTATCATAATGTTCCTGGAATAAGTAATGAGTTTTATGAAAGAATTATGAATGTTGCTAATAAGTTTGAAACTGAACTAAAAAAATATAAATAGAATTTGAAAAATTTTTTTATTCAAAAAATTAGAAGGGAATTATATAAATAAGAAAGGAGGATACTATAATTATAAAGGATGTGAGATTGATGTTTATACCAAATAGAATATTATTCCAAAATAACGCATTAAAATACGATGTAGGTAAAAATATATATAATAAGTTTAAAGATAATAAAAATGTAGAAATAATAAATATATCTTCAAACAACATTAAAAAATACATACCAGGAACAGATATTAGGGAATTTTACAAAGAAGGAAAAAACACATTAATTGTAGGAGTAAAAAAAGGATTTAAATTTCAATCGTGTAAACCATCGGCACATTATCAACTACCGCTATTAAGTGGTTGTATTGGACATTGTCAATATTGTTATTTGAATACAAATTTAGGGGATAAACCTTATATTAAAGTTAATGCAAATATAGAGGATATTCTTAAAAAAGCACAACAATATATTGATGAAAGATTACCAGATATAACTATATTTGAAGGAGCTGCAACTTCTGATCCAGTCCCAATTGAACCTTACAGTGGGTTATTAAAAACTACAATTGAATTTTTTGGGAAAAGTGAACATGGAAGGTTTAGATTTGTAACTAAATATAATGATGTAGATGAATTGCTAGATATAGATCATAATGAGAAAACAGAAATTAGATTCACTATAAATACAAATAAAGTAATAACAGATTATGAAAAAAGAACTGCATCTATTAAAAGTAGGATAGATGCAAGTGCAAAAATAGCCAAAGCAGGATACCCTGTGGGATTTATTATAGCTCCAGTATTCATTTATGACGGATGGAAGAAAGATTATGAAAATTTAATTTTAGATTTAAAATCGAATTTACCAAGTGACCAAAAACATCCATTCACATTTGAAGTAATATCACATAGATATACAACAAAAGCTAAGAATATAATATCTGAAGTATTTCCAGATAATACTTTACCTATGAATGATGAAGATAGAACTTATAAATACGGACAATTTGGATATGGAAAGTATGTTTATAAAAAGCAAGAACTAACTGATATAAAGGAGTTTTTTACAAAGACTATAAATATGCACTTTCCTAAAAGTGATATAATGTATATTATATAGTTAAGTTAAAGTAAAATTTTGTATTATATCTTTAGTTTTTTATTTATATATAAGTTGAGTTTAAAATAAAATATATACCCTAGTAGATATTTATTTCTACTAGGGTATAGTGTGGTACAGCAAATTATTAAAGATCACTTACTTGTGTATATGGCTATTTCTAATAGAAAGCAAGTAATTTGCCCATTTTGTAGAACACCTTTGACTAAGAATAGTTCAAGATACATTAAACAATTTCAAGATTTATCTATGCAAGGTAATAAGGTTAAAACTAGAGCACGAAATCTCATAAAACTCATCTTTTTAACTATAAAGCATGGAAATATGCAAATACAAATAATATTCCAAAGCTCAATTCTTGATATAATCTTAAACAATAAATATATTAAAAATCTTGGTTATAAAATCATGTTTAAAAGATATCAACTAATAATGAATTAATTCTAATTTATTAATAGATTACTAATAGGTTATTAGTAATCTTAAAGAATAATAGTAACAAGTTATTTATATATTGCATAGTATATATTAAACACTAAGGGCGGTATGATAAATCAAATTAATAAAAGTGATTATAAAATATTAGAGCTATTATTAGAAAAGCAATGTACTACAGAATATAAATCAGTAATCGTTAAAGAAATATGAAAAATATCAAATTGATGAACAAGAAATTTTCCCACAAGTATTAATAATTAAACCATATATCCCAGATAAGCCATATTACATAAATGATTTTAAGATAACATATCTAGACTTTAAATAGATTTGCCTCTAGTGTATTAGCTTGATGCTGATACACAGTACATATCACTAAGGATGATAAGGAGGATAAAGATATGAAGAATAATAATGATGCACATGCTCTAAATTTAACGTTTAAATGGTTTTTAGGGGTTCTAGGTATAGTAGGTGTATTTTATTTTATAGTTGCCCTATTTCAAGAGATTATGGGAAATATTCCATTTCAAAATAACTTAGTATTAATATTGTTATTTGCCAAAGTAATATTTTTTCTTTTGATACCATTTGTAGTTAGTCTTGGAGTTAAAAAATTTTTAAGATCAATTAAGAAATTAACTTATGAGGAACAGAAATTAAAAAGACAGCATGAAAAAGAAGAAGCTAAAAAGTATTATGATGAAAATGTTAGATTATGTTATTTGGATACCAAAGAGATGTTCAGAGATGCTATGAAATCAAGAAAATTAAATAGACAACAAATATTAAGGTTTAAAAGTAAACTAAATGATTGTTTGTCTAGTCATAACAAACTAAGAGATTATAAGAATTTTTATTTTAAAAATGATGCGTATGAGATTTATACTAAGTTGAAGAATGTACATTTAGTTGAAAGTGATTTTGAAAGATTACAAAAGTATCTGAGCAATGTTATAAGATAGGTAACCAACCATAGTTATCTTAGAGAAAGAGATTATTATATAATTTAAGCCAATCATAGCTTACAAATCTCTTTCTCTTTTCAATATTTTACATAGGGAGTTTAAAATTTTCATAATTTATAAATATAGATGAATAGGTTTATTAGTTTATAATTTTTAGGAATATTATGATAGAAATTTGTATGTTATGTATTTTAATGGTAAAATTTAATTAAAGATAAATAGTTTATTTTTGGAAAATGACTCATAAAAAGATTATAAGTAGTATATGAAAAATAAGAGGAGACAACTATTATGAAAAAGATAATTAATATTTTTATTGCATTAAGTTTATTTATTATGGCAGTTTTAATATTTACCTATGATGTAATTATAGGAGGTGACATACCCGTTAATATAAGATTTGATGAGGTAATTAAATTTAGCATTATTAGTTTTATATATATAATATTACAACTTATATATATTATTAAAAATAAGCATAATCCATTAATCCTCAATCTAATTTTTAGTGTATGTTTAACGTTTATTTGGACTATGTGTTTTATGAACAATTTAACCTATAGATATCATAAATATGCTACCCTAACCGGTGGTATAGGTTTCTTTTCAACTATATTTATTTTAGTTATGTATATATTAGCTTTTAAGAAAAAGTACTTTATTAAAATACAGGATAATAAGTAATATTAAAAACAATAATCTTATAAGGAACGAAATTTTAAAAAGCCTTCATGCAATTGAAGGCTTTTATTTTTGGCTATGTTTCTTTTATACGATTTTGATTTTAACATAAAAACATATACCTCCCACATTTATATTTCCATTTATATATAAATATGTTAATATGCAAATATATATTACACTATTTTTGAATATTTTACGAAATAAAATAAAAGTTCAGTTAAGTTATCACCCATTACCTTCTAGAAAGGAGAGAGAAATATTATGATGTATACAATCCAAGATATAATGTCTATAATTGTAATTATGTTTTTTATCCCCATAACTATTTATGTAGTAAGAAAAATAATTTCTTTTATTAAAAAACTAAAAAATTAAAATTATAGAAGGTTACTTCTATAGAATTTATACTTATTATACCAATTTTTTACCTCATCACGTTCTTTTCCTATTGCATCATAAAATATCTTATTTATCATCATTCTATCTCCACTATCGGATATTTTCAAAATAGCCATATCTTCTACATAAAAAATATACGAGAAACTATATCCAATTAGAATTTTTTGATCTGATGCTTTTTTATAATGTGCATTATTTAGTAAAGTAATAAGTTCTTTAATTTTAGTTTTATCATTAGTACAAACTTCTTTTCCAGTGGATCCATTCATCATACTTACTTTAGATATTTTCTGTTCATTTGGTCCAATAAAGTCTGAAAAATTTTTAGACCTTGTATTATTTATTATCAAATAGATAATAAATAAAGTTAAGAATACTATTGTAATAATTAATAATGATTTATGTTTTTTTAGTATCATTGTCATATCTTCCATTTCATAAAAATCTTTGACATTACTTATTTTTGTATATATTTTTTTTATTAAATAAATAGATGGACCGAAAAAGCCTTTTAAACCAAGAAATATTGCGAAAAAATCACAACCTAATTGTCCGCCAATAAAAGTACCTATAAATCCAAATAATATTGAAATTATTAAAGTATCATTATAAATCTCCTATCATATTTTTGTTTTTTGTAAAATTATTTGATTAGCTGAATAAATACTACTTAAAAGTTTGAGGCACATTCCCCTATACGTTCAACTTCTTTTCCTTTTTTATGTACATCAACCCAAGAATATAGATATGCTCTAGAAGGATTGGTACTAAAAACAACTAATACTTCATAAGGTAAAAGTCCACCTTTTAATGCGTTATATTGTACTGTAATATTTTTTATTTCCTTTGCATCATATCCTTCTTTATGTAATTTCCAAATAGTTGAGCTTAGTATTTGTTCTCTTTCTTTTTGATCGCCTATAGAAAATATTCTATATCTTAAAAAAATATTATTAAACGCTAATAAAATAAAGATTGTAATAAATATATATTTTTTCTGAAATATTTTCATTTAATCCCTCCATCTAATAAATAAACCTACAACGAATTATACCAATCTTTAATTCTAGAAAAATTTCTTTCTACTACATCATAATAAATTCCATTTATTCTTATTTTATTTCCAATATCAGTTATTTCTAAAATATTTTCATTTCCTACATAAAAAATATACGAGAAACTATATCCAATTAGAATTTTTTGATCTGATGTTTTTTTATAATGTGAATTATTTAGTAAAGTAATAAGTTCTTTAATTTTAGTTTTATCATTAGTACAAACTTCTTTTCCAGTGGATCCATTCATCATACTTACTTTAGATATTTTCTGTTCATTTGGTCCAATAAAGTCTGAAAAATTTTTAGACCTTGTATTATTTATTATCAAATAAATAATGCATAAAGTTAAGAATACTATTGTAATAATTAATAATGATTTATGTTTTTTCAGTATCATTGTCATAGCCTCCATTTTATAAAAATCTTTGACAAATCATTATAAATGTCCTACCATATTTTCTAATGTTTTTTTCTACAAGTATAAATAAAAAAATTGAGAGTAAACAAATATAATATTAGTAAAGGGTAATATTATATTATCAAGGGTAAATTATATATCCTTTAAATTCATTTAAAGGATATATAATTAGAGCACCTTTATAAAAAATTATTAAAAAGTAAAGCAAGTATATTTGATGTACTTCTTGTAAAAACAATTAAAGTATTATTTGTCTTTTGTTATAATTGGTTTCCCATCTGAATCTAACAATACTGTCAATCCACCTGATGTTCCATTGCTAACATATAGGTAATTTACCCCAGTTTCTTTGTCAACAATTACTTTAAAACTTTCTAAAGTTCCCTGAGAAGATATAACTTGAAATCTTTTTTTATCAAGCATGGATTACCTCCTATTTAACGAAAATAATAAAATAATTACGATATAATTTATGTGGTCTATTGCACCATTAATTTAATGATATTACAGTTGCTTACAAATATATTCATAATTAACTTTAAATAATTCCTTTTCTTCAGCTTTTGAGGTTATTTTATATAATTATTAACTTAACTTTTGCAAAATAGAAAGTTGGATTGGTGAAACTACCAAAAAATAAATATGACATATTTATCGTCCCTATGATATAAAAAGTTACCACACAATTTCACACGGAAGTTTAAATATGCCAATTAATATTTTCAGGTATTTAGATATAATTACTGTCAAAGGCAAGAAGTACAGAGTGTATAAACACGAAGGCAAAGTTTCTAATATTGAAAATGCATTAATTTTTTTTATTATAGTTTACTTTTTTACCTATTATTGCCATAAATAATACCATAGCAAGTCCTGTTAATCGTAAAAAGAGACTTTTAGTATAAAATCCTGCTTGTATAAAAAATATAATAGCAATAATATTCGAAACAATATTTAATACTTTTGAAATCATTTTTACAAATTTATTTTTTTCATGAATTTTCTTCAAGTAAAAAATACAGATAGATATAAGTTGCAAACATATAAATGCAATAAAATATTCTTTTAAGTGTAAATTTGTATATAGTGTTTCGTCGAAAGTAAAAGTAAGTGGATTAAACATTTCATACTCCTTATATTATATATTAAAATAGAGGATTATATCCAATATTTGTATGATGCTATTCAGCAGATTGATCTGTCTGTAGATTTTTAACAGTAGCTCTTACATATTCTATACTTGGTGCAAAAAAATGTTATTTTAATATATTATATCATAATTTATACATTAGTAAAAACTTCTTTTCCAGTGGATCTAGTCATCATACTTACTTTAGATATTTTCTGTTCATTTGGTCCAAAAAAGTCTGAAAAATTTTTAGAGCTTATATTATGTATTATCAAATAGATAATACATAAAGTTAAGAATACTATTGTAATAATTAATAATGATTTATGTTTTTTCAGTATCATTGTCATAGCCTCTATTTCATGAAAATCTTTGACAAAGCATGTTTATTAACAGCTTCAGGAGATATAATTACTCATATATTCTTAAAATATTCCTAATATATAACTTCTTATATACCAAGTAAAATATACCCTGAAATAGCATGTAAGTTCCACTAGAAATTAATGCACATTTAAATCCGTATCTAGTCTCAATATTAGTTGTTAACAATGTAAAATAAACAAAATAAGTTCCGACTATAACTCCTAAAATGCATGGTAATAAAAATAGTACTTTTAACTCTTTTAAAATATTTTTAGTTATGTGTTTTTCTGAAATACCCATTTTATAGAGTTTATCATACTTAATTTTTTGCTTTTCATACTCTGTTAAAAGTTTAAAATGTACCATTAAATTTGATGATATAAAAAATAATGTAAATATAAAACAAAATAAAAATAATAAAAATGAACTCGCTTGTTTTGCTAATATATAATCACTAATTTTCCCTGTAGGTTTAAATCTTTTTATATCCTCATTTGCATTATCAAAGAAACGTTTTGTACTTGTTTTATTATATAATTCTAATTTATTTATTAAATGGTTTATTACATTGTCAGTTTTAGTCCAATTGTTAAAGTTTATCAATTTAATATTTCCTATATCCAAGGCTTTAGATGATTTTATTTTTATATAGTCATTATTATTAAATATTAAATAGTGAGAATTCCCTATTAGAGGATTACTATTAAACAGTATTTTTTCTAATTTTCCTTGAGAAATATAGGTGGTATTATTTATAATATAGTCTTTAATTTCTGTAGTATCATGATTATATCCATCATTTCTATCTACTTGAAAGAGCGATATATATTTTCCTTCATCTACATGGAGATTACTTTCTAGTGATTGATTTAATACTTTATCAGAAAGTATTGTTACTGTACTATTCATAATAAATTCTATATTTTTTATAGAACTTACTTTTGCGTCACTACTTTTTAGTATGTTATGTATATCATTTTGAGATAGTATGTTTTTGCCAAAAATCTCTACATAGGATATATCATAGGGATTATATGTTATAGAATTTTTCTTTAATACTTTTGAACAAGTTGAACTAAAACTTATAAAATAAATTACAGAAGCAACAAGCAAAACTATTGAAAATATAATATTTTTACAACTTCCAATGGTATATTTTAAATTACTTATGAAAAGTAAATTATTAAAGTATTTCTTTTTAAATAATTTTGTTACGAAGAAATCTAAATTAGCAATCATTAGATATATTCCCAGTAGAAAAGCTACTATACTAATAAAAATTAAGCTTGAAGATTTTTTATTATATATAAGCAGTAATGGAGTAAATATTGAAATGAATATAAGTATAATTCCTAAAACTCTAAAAGAAACTTTACCTATAAAGTTTCTATCTGCTATACGCTCGTCCTTTAACAGGTTTATAATTTTATATCTTGATACTACTATGCAACTTTTTAAGATCACTATTACATTAATAGCAGCAAAAAAAACTAATGTATATAAATAGCTTTTAAGATTTACCCCAAAATGTATATTAATATCAATTATTTTCATTACAATGAAATAGAATATTTTTGAAAACAAGGTTCCTATAATAAGTCCTGTTAATATAGATGTGCTTGAAATTAAAGTATTCTCTAATATGAGGATTTTTCTGATATCATTATCCGTCATACCAATTATCATAAAAATTGCAAAATCATTATTTCTAAACTTCATAAAATAGTTATGTGCATAAATTATAAAACAAACTGAAAATATAGCTAAAACTAAACTGGGTGCATATAAATTACTTGATATTAAATCATTTACCTTAGATGAATCGTTAAAATCTTTGTTAGTATACATAGTCAAATATAAGAATACTATCATGGTTGTAAAAGCACTACATAAAATATATAAAATATATCTTCTTATATTTGACTTAAACATTCTAAAGGAAATTTCCTTAAAATTCATCATCTTCACTCCCCATATTTTTAAAGCTTTCTAGTATTTTATCAAAAAAGGATTTTTTACTTTCTCCTTTTTTAGTTATCTCCGAACTAATAATTCCGTATTCAATAAATACTATCCTATTACAGTAGCTTGCTGTAAAGGGGTCATGTGTTACAACTATTATTGTATTTTTATTTAATGTATTTAATTTTTCGAAATATTTCATTATGGTATTGGAAGCTTTAGAATCTAAATTTCCAGTAGGCTCGTCTGCAAATATAATATCTGGATTATTTATTATGGCTCTGCTAATGGCTGTCCTCTGCTGTTGTCCACCAGAAACTAAATAAGGATATTTATCTTTAACTTTTAAAATATCAAACATATTCATAATATCATTTGTCCTTTGTTCCATTTTCTCAGGATCTTTACATTCTAAACTTAATGGCAACATAATATTTTCTTTTAATGTTAAACTATCTAATAAATTAAATTCTTGAAATACAAAACCTAAATGATTGCGCCTAAATAATGTCATATCATTTTTAGATAGTTTATTTATATCTCTTCCTAAAAGCTCTATTTTCCCTGATGTAAGTTTATCTATGCCACTTAATATATTCAAAAGAGTAGTTTTACCACTACCGGAGGCCCCCATAATTCCAAGAAACTCTCCTTTATGTATTTCTAGATTGATTCCTTTAAGAACATTTGTGTTGTTATAATTCTTTTTTAAATTATTTACACTTAAAACCACCATATTAAATTCTCCTATGTTTTTTCATTTTTCAATATTTAAATTAATTTAAATATATTATATGTTTCAATTAACTTAACAATAGTACCATAATGTAATTAATATGTAAATTAATATAAAATAACCAATTTAAAGTATATTCTAAGCTAATTTACGTAAAGTTTAATACAATTCTAACATATTAAAATCCATATTTTGAATATTTATCTTTAATATGAGAATATAATCTAGTTTATTAGCAATATTATAAGAATTATATTATTTACAATAATTATATAAAATTATAATAGTTTACATATATAACCATAAAATGTTATTATATATAATAAATAAAGAATACAATAAATAAAAAAAGAAAGTATCAGAACTAGGTTTAATGAGTTTAGAGGTAAACTGTAAGTGCTATGACATTGGTAAAAAATGAAAATTCAATGATTGAAGAATATAATAATAAATAAGAAGTTAACTTCAGGTTAGCTTCTTATTTTAGAATAGGAGAAATTTATGCGAAAAATCAAGGCAATATTAAAATATGAGTTTTTAAATTTAAATAGAAATTTTATCATAATTATAATGTTGTTATTATTTATATTTGGTTTGCAGCAGCAATTATGGACCTCAAGGATATCTGGGGAATTTCGATTGAATCTTGTTACTTTCTTAAAAACCTTTTGGCTACCAATAAATTTAATATATATGCCTATTTTGATTATAAATGAAATAATAGGTAGTGGTAATCAAGAGATATTTGAAGTACTTAATATTTCTAAAGGGGAAAGATTTCTAGCAAAAATTTTAACTAGTACAATTATAAATTTAATTATAATAATGATTAATGTTTTAATAGTAGTTGTAGTAGCCATTATAGCGAAGGGACCATTTAAATATTCTTTATATCTTATTTTGATGTATTTACTAAACATAATTACTGCACTTTTTTGTTATAGTTCTATTGGACTTTTAATTGGTGAAACAATATCAAAATTCAGGCTTAGAATATTTTCTTAGCTACTAATGATTTTGTTTTTTCTAATTACAAATAATTTTTATAGAGAGCCTACTATGGTTACGCCAATTATGAAAATAGATCCATTACCAAGCACCTTTGAGTTGTTTTCTTTAGATAAACTAACATTCTATCACTTTGTATTTTGGAATCTAATAACTTTATTAATACTGTATTTGTTATATAACATTCTATTTTCCATGGTATCCAAAGCCAGAATTCATGGGAAATACTAAAAAATATCAAATAAAAATAGAAAATAATAATGGACAAATTTACTCAAGCCTTAATGAAAAAAATAATGGTACTTTTGAAGGGAAAGGGAAAGAGATTTTTTTAGTTAAGAACAAGTTATTTTCAAAGCGCTTGTATAAGGGGATAGAATTTGTAGGAAATACTGAACAAATAGGAACAGATGCTCTATGTGAACATTTGATGTACTCATTTGAAAATATGAGTAACTTACATAATTATAAAAGATTAATTGCAACGCCTCAGAGAGATAAAGAACATCTTATTTATAATTTGTATGAAGGTCAAGTTATGTTTGGGCTACTAGATTATAATGAAGTTTTATAGTTAGGGAGGCATAAAAATGAGTAAAATAGTTGTAGAAAATTTATCTTATAAATATAAGAAAATTAAAGCACTATTTTTAATTGTTTTAATAAAAGATATTCCTAAAAGCATTATAATTATAACTTCCGTATATTTTGTTGAGGAGTATTTATGGAGGGGAAAATTAACACAAAAATATGGAATATTAGCTCACAGATTTTACTGGAAGTGGGGAGAAATGAGATTTAATATTAAGGTAAAGCTAATATATTTGACTATATCTATAATACTACTTATATTCTCTTATTTTTGGCTGGGAAAAGGATTAAAAAGGTTTTAGAGCGTGTTTTTATTTAAAATAAGAGTCTTCACTATGTATGTAAAAGGATTTATAATAAATATAGTAAACAATAAAAATATATTTAAAAAAGATAGAACTATTAAATTTAGAAGCTAGAAAGAGAAAAAAGATAATACGTAGATGGGGTGAGCATATGAGTGAATTTTATCTTATGAATAAGGAGATACCAGTATTATTATTTAGTGATAAATTAGATATGAATGGAGATTATCCCATTAAAGAAAGTTTTCATAAAGAAAAGATTCCATATATTTTAAAACATGACATAGGTGGGTTAAAAGATTGGTTTAGAAGTAGGGTAATTCCAGCTAATAGAAATCACTTAGAAAAATTAATAGAATCCTTAGATTTTAAAGAAAAACCAACTGCCCTTGATTATCTAAAACTAAATAATGGTTTTAGTTTAAATGATAGCTACTGGATAAAACCTTTAGATAGTAAAGATATGTATCCTTTAGATTTATGTTGGACTAAATATAATTTATATGATAATAAGTTTGAAGAATCTCTAGGACTTATAACTTTTTTTGGTAATAATACAAGTTTAGGTGGTACAGTAAATACTCCTAAAGTATCATCACCCGAGCTTACAACACAAGGAGTTATGAATAAAGCTTGGCGAAGGATTGAAAACAAGCTTTTATTATATAAAAGAGGTAATGTTGGGGCTGCTAATTTAGATAAGGAACATTTTGCAGAAGGTATATCAAGTGAAATAGGAAGATTATTAAAGTTAAATTGTATACCTTATTGGACAGATACATGGAACAAGCAAAACTGTTCAGTATGTAATATTTTTACTACTAAAAATAGGGGGTATCTGCCGGTTAGATACTTTTTAGAATCTATAGAACCTAATAAAAAAAAGTGGGGTTTTCAAAATGTTACAGAGTGGATTCCTAAAGAGTTTAGACAAGATTTTTTAGATATGATAGTGTTTGATTATATTATAGAAAATAGGGATAGACATTTAGGGAATTTTGGTTTTATTATAGATAATAATACTCAAAAGATTTTATCATTTGCTCCATTATTTGATCAAGGATATTCTTTAATGTCTAATGCTATGGAGTATGATTTTGACAGGGATTTAATAGAGTATTCAGAATCACACCCAAGTTTTTTGTTAGAAAATAAGATTTTAGGGAAATACGTTATAGAAAAAAATAAACCAAGATACAAACATTGGACCAAGATTTTAAGATTAAATATAGATAATATAGAGTGGTTTAATTGCCCTGATTGGTATAGAAAAGGGATTAAAAAGTTAATATTAAGTAGATGTGATATGATTGATTCTATATAGAAATAAAAGCTTATATAAAGCGGATAATATAGATTTGTATACTTTTAATTACTACCCCAAAATATTACTAGAAATTAATCTTTCTAGTAATATT
The DNA here is from genome assembly GCF_017100085.1 of Clostridium botulinum. Lineage (NCBI taxonomy): Bacteria > Bacillati > Bacillota > Clostridia > Eubacteriales > Clostridiaceae > Clostridium > Clostridium botulinum. The sequence continues at coordinate 34,533 of NZ_CP063967.1, read as the reverse complement.
TTTTCATTTTTCCAATGTAACTACCTATACCTGTTAAAATAATAGCTACTATTACCGAAATATGCCCTAAAAAATTATTTATAAAACCATAACTATGAACCTAATATCTTCTTAACTCTTTCTTGAATTTCTATTGGTAAATTGCCCTTTAAGGAATTTTTTAATAAAATGGGGTTTTTAATTCCATTTGATAAAAAATAATTCTCTATCATCTTTACCTTTGATTCCCTACTAGGAATTAATTGATAGATTACATACCAATCTTCTAGAGAAGTGAATGGAATATCTACTTTATTAATTTTTCTAAATTCTGAAATTGAGGTATGATTAAAATTATATTTAAATACTCCACTATTATGGTTAACTGCAAATCCTGCCATTACATCAATATCAACTCCGTCTATTATATACTCATAGAAGTATTTTGTTGAGTATGTTGTAGAACTTTCCCATTTTTTCTTTTCTCCCATACTTTTAAGGACTTCATCTGCTCTTTCAATATCCTTAATAGATATAAAAATATCTATATCGTTAGGTTTTTCTATAAATCCAAATTGATTTAGTAATATTGAAGCACCAACTCCCCATGTTATCCCATTATCATTCAATTTTTTACCAATGTAGCTTAAAACCTTAAAAATCAAATTTACCACCTCACAAGTTTGTTTGACTTATAATAACGAATATTTCATAATATTCTATTGTTTTCATTATGGTTAATGTTATTATATGTTTTATGAAGGGCAATTTCAAATATTAACTTTATGTAAAAAAATTAGTAATTTAATCTTAGATAAACTTGAAAATGAATTTCTAATGAAAAATAAGATATTATAAACTTAAGATATATGGGTATTAAAGGGTTTTATAAGAGTGAAAATTTCACTCTTATTTTTTTAGTTGATTTTATTTCAATTTAGTATAATTTACTATAATGTAGTTAAATTTAATTTAAATATAACTAAATATAACTATATATAAGTTAATATAATTATATTTATTTATATAAAACTAAATAATAATTTATATAAAATAAATATAAGTAAATTTATTTTAATTTATTAAAATAAAAGTATATATAAGTAAATATAATAATATATAAATAAATATAATATAATATCAGTGAAAATAAAGTTAATATAGATTAATATAACTAAAATACACATAAATATAGTTACTTGTAATTATTTTCACCATAGTTTATAATATATATAAATAAATGTAATATAGTTGGAAGAAGGTGTGTTTGGGAAAAAATGCTTACAAATAAGAATGATATAACAATCTTAAGAAGGTTATATAAAGATAAAAAAACAAACAAGCTTCAATCATATACAATAAAGGATTTAACTGAAGCATTAGATAACAAATGGTCTTCTATGAAAATAAGAGCTACATTAAATGAATTTTTAAAGAATAATCTGGTTGAATTAGGATTCAAAGCAGGACGTTCTAATACTTATTTCATTACTGAATGTGGAATTAATACTTTGAAGAATTTATTGAAAGAAGAATTTAGTTTAAATAAGGAGGAATAATACTATGGAAAAGAAGGATATATTATTTGTAGGTATAGGTGAAGCCGGTGGAAAATTACTTAATGAAATATTAAAAAAAGATAAAAGATATGTAGGTCTTTATATAAATAGTAATTATGATGATTTTTCTGATTTAGAAACTGCTAATGATAATATGTACATTATTACAGCTGGACAAGGTACTGGTAAGAACAGACAAAAGAGCAAAGCACTATTAAAGAGTAATATTAATTCAATAATGGACGAGATATTAAAATACAGAACTTCAGAAGTAGTACATTTCCTATTTAGTTTAGGGGGAGGTACTGGTGGTGGAAGCACACCAACTATCGTAAAAGCATTAGGTAAATTACAAAAGAACGGAAGATTTAATAAAATAATAAATATTACTTGTATTCTACCTGCATATGATGAAGGAAAAAGATACAGAAAGAATGCAATAGAATGTTGGAATGAAATTGCTGAATTAGAAAATATAAATTCTATATATATGCTAGACAACAATAGCAAAAAAGATGAGGAAGAAATAAATATTGAGTTTGCTAGACAATTTGATATATTTATGAACATGGCTAAGAATATTCCATCAAAAGAGTTGAAAAGTAGAATTGATGCAGAAGAAATTGGTAACTTAGCAACTAGCGTAGGTTCAACTGTATTTTATGAATTGCCAAGTGCTAATAGTGATCTAAAGGTATCAATAGCTGAAGCACTAAACAGCAGCATATTCGCTACATCAGAAGAAGACGTTTCTAAATGTGAATATGTTGGAATAGTAACTCAAGAAGGTTTATATGACCAAAAAGAAATAGAAAATATGTTCAATCCAGAAGAATACACTGTTGGAGCTTATAGCAAAGAACACAATTTTATAGTTGTTACAGGTAGACCACCACAAAAGGAATCTATAGAAACACTTAAAGAAAGTATAGAAGAGGAAGAACAAAATAAAACAAATGACAATGTTTTATCTAACTTAAAAGTACATACAGATATAGATACTAAACAACCTGAAGCAGTACAAAAGAAAACTCAACAACAAATACAAAAACCAAAAGTTGAAACACTTGAAGAAAAATCAGTTGATGATTTATTAGAAGATGATGATTTATGGGATGATATATTTTAAGTTTAATTAAATAATTATAATAATAGATATTACTTTTTAGTGATATCTATTATTTTTGGTTAAAAAGTTACTTTAATCTCACTTGAAGTGCTATTTTTATACGTTAAAGTTATTTAAAGTTAGATATATCAATGCTTACAAAAGAATGTTAAAGTAAAAGCGCAGTTGAGAATAAAGTGCATATTAAAGTGAAACAAAGTTAGATTATTGGAATATTAAAGTTAAATTACAGTAGTATTAAAGTTAATGTAAAGTAATTGCTTTAAAAGGGTATATATAATATAATTATATATGAGGTGAGTTTAATGGAAAATAACAACAATCCTGAGAATAAAAAAAAATATATCGATATAGATTATGAGGAAATATCTGAAAAACAGATAAATGGTAAGCCATTATATTATAGTACAAAACAAGTTGCCCAAATTTTAGAAGAACCTACTAGTAGAATTAGATATTGGTGTGATTGTTTTGACGATTTTTTAAATATACAGCGTTCAGGACAAAATAGACAGTTTACAGAACAAGATATTGAAAAATTAAAATACATAAGAAAACTACTAAAGAAAGATGGATTAACTATAAATCAAGTGAAAGAATATTGTTCAGAAAAAGATGTTACTATGCTTCAAGAACAAGTAAAATCTCAAGATCCTATAGCATTTCAGGCTTTGGCAACTGCTATTATGACGGAGATGGAAACGCGAATTGAATTAATACAGAAAAAAATGATTGAAGATATAACTACTGAGGTAACTAAAAATATATCCGAAAAAATAACTCAAAGCATATCATCAGAATTAAATATTCAAAAACAATATTTAGACAATACAAAGAAAGATATGAAGGACTATATATCCGTGACAGTTGAGGACAAGCTTAATGAAAATATAGATAACTTAAAGACTCATATAAATGCCACTACAGAAAATCTATCTAAGCAAATGAAAAATGACGATGTTGAGTTAGTTAATAGTTTAAAAAAGCATATGGAAGAACGTAGACAACAAGTTGAATATCAAAGCAAAAAAGGATTCTTCAGTAAATTATTTAAGAGATAAATATAAAGTTAAATGAGCATTTTTAAACCTTCTAGTATTTAATTATATTAGGAGGTTTTGTTGTATTTATATGTTATTTCATTGAGTAAAAAAGTTATTTATTTATATAAGTGATTTTTGCTGTGATTATTTATGATTTTAACAATAATACTTTTAGAAGTTTTTAAAAATCAAATGCTTAACACAATTTATTTTGTAATTTTTTAAAAAGTTTCTAATTTGTATTGAAGTATTTTCAAAATTTAGCATATTATAAAATCTTAAAAAGTCCTATGGAATAGATTATGAAAACCTATCCTATAGGACTTTATCATTTTAAAACTTTATAATTTTTATATGAACTTATAATTAGTATTTGTTAACTACCATTGATAATGATTTAATCCACCATCTGCTCCATTGCTTGTGTCAAACCAAGAATCTAAGAGTTCAAACCAATTTCCAACTGTATTCTTTTTAGAATCTTGTCCATCTTTACACCAGCTTAATTTTCCATATGGATTATTTAATCCAGAAGCTTTAGTATCAATAGAATTATACCAACTTTGAACTTGCCAATGAGGTATTTTTTTTAGGGAATAACGACTAATGTACTTTCTATTTCCATCAGGTAAAAATACACTCAATCCATTTTTGCCTTCTTTAAATCCGTTTGTTCCATTAAATTTTGTCCCACCAAATGAATAAAGTACAACATTATCTATATCTTTCATAACATTTGATGCAAGAGTCTTAGTTTCTTTACTAAATTTATTGCTCATACTAATCTTTTTGCATAAGTCATATATATCAAAATACGGATAATCCATCCAATCAAATTGATCTCTTTCATTGAAGTAATGTATTAAGTTTACTTTTGTTCTTCTTCCTCTTAAATTTTCAATATCGCTTTTCTTTTTTTCTTTCGATAAATTAACAGCTAATTTATCGAAAGATTTTTTAAGAGCTTTTACTTTACTTAAATCATAGCAACTTAATTGTTGATCATTACGTCTTGCCGCTTTAACAGAGTCTCTTTGTTCTTCAACAAATAAAGCACCTATTTGTTCATTAGTAATTGTTTTTGGATTAAAACATTTTTCTTTTCCGCCAAGTGTTGAATCATCTTCATTGGAAGTAATATTATCTTCTCTTATTCTAGCAAATATATTATCATATTTGAATCCTGATCCCCAAACTTCTGGACTAGAAGCTATCATTGTTTTAGCTGAAAAGCCTCCATTATCTGGTCTGTATTGATATGCTACTTCTGCGGTACCCATTAAACAAGCATCAAAAGCAAGTACATCTACTGAATGTTTATCAGTTAGATTATCTGATATTTCCCCTACATATAAGCAATCTGCGTGATCTCCATCAGAACTACTATCATCCCAACAGATTGCTTTATTCAGATTTAGATTATGATTTTTCTTATTTTTTGCTCCTCCACCATGGTTTGACATTATAAGCACATATTTATCTGCTTTATAATGAGCTTTACCAAACTCTATAAATTTTTTCAAAGTTTGTGGATCACCCATGTTAGCTTCATAAGAACCATTAGTTTTGATTTCTGGAAATTCCTTTCCACCATCTAATCTTGTAGTTTTGTTATGTTCGATTTTATATAAACGAGTATCTTCAAAATTTTCTCCTAAAGCAGTTGAATCATTGCTTTCATTAGGAGTCCTATCTACTAATGTTATTAAATTCAAATTTGGATTGTTTACATATCCTTTTTTCATTTCCGCAATGTCATTCATCAAGGAACCTTCTAAGTTGTTATCAGCATCACAATAATATAATATTGTGACTTTTTGACCTGCTGGAGTGGCTTTTTTTACTGATTGATTAACATATGATTTGTTGCTTTTGGCATTTTTAGAAGCAGCATATACTGGATTGGCTCCAATAAATGAAATTCCTAATATTGTCATAGTTAATAGTTCAGGTATTTTTTTAAACATATCATTTTTCCTCCTTTAGGATAAAAATTTAATGTAATTATTATAACACTATTTTGGGATAAAATATACTATTTTCAAGAAAATGTATAAATTATTTACAAAGTTAATTAACTATAAAATAAACTTATCTCTTAAGGTGTTTATAAATATAAATTTTTTAATAATTATTTTTATATGACACCATAGAATAAGATAACAATAATTTTTATGATTTATTTGTATTATTTAAGATATAAATTTATATATAACAACACAAAACCTCTAGTATTAATTTACTAGAGGTTTTCCTATTATATTGTTTCATATGTCTTAATCTTTGTGGTTTCTTTTTTCAATGATAAAATTGCAAAATTTTATAGTAATTGATATCATATGTTCTATTATTTTTATTATAGGAGATAACTTTTTTATTCCTTTTTCAGTATTTTCACATGTGTCATCAGCATCATCTGGCAGTACTCCTGTTAAAACACTTAATAAACATATCAAATCAATTATTACCCACGTGGTATCACCTCGGAAATCATCGTCCACATAATAAGACATATGCAAAAATTTTTATAAACATATAAATACGGTTTCCAGCCTATCTATAAAGTCTATTTTTCATGTGTAAATTAAAAATGATATAAAGTGCATTTTACAAAAATTATTTAATTCTACCAACTGTTGTATTGTCACATTTTCTATCTCTAAGTTCATCTATTGGATTAGGAGATTCCTCAAATCTATAATCCATTTCCTTTTTATTTATATAATCATCTATAACTACATGACTTGAAACAGCATTAATATTTTTATTTACAAGATTTTGATATTTAAAGAAATCATAATCATTAGGAAGTGTATTTACTTCAGTATAATCTTCCCTTTTAGCTGTTAACCTTACAGTCTTTAATATTTCTCTTAAATATTCCTTATTTGGTCCTAAATTAAGTAATTTTGGAAATGTACCATTTGGTATAACTTGTTGCCAATCTTTATTTTCATATTTTTTCAAAAGTTCTGCCGCTTTATGTAAGTGAGCAACTTCTTGAGTAAAACATTGTTCCCATATTTTCTTTATATTTTCATCTTTTTCATCTTCATAGCATGAATAATATAAATAACATTCTGTATATTCATGCATTAAAAGTTCCTCAAGCCATGTACATCTAGTATCTTTTAAACTTCCATATTGGCTAACGTGTTGTTCTTCTACCATTCCAATTTCTAAATATAGTTTTCTACCTATATCATTTTTATATAAAGAACTAATATTCATATAATAATTCATTGTTTGTTGTTCTGCTGCAGTTATAATTCCTATATTAAGATTTGTTAATAAATCAGCCTTTTTGGAATCAGTAGATCTTTTCATAGAATCATATGGATGACGATGATGTGATATTGTAGGTCTTCCTGGCATAATTTCTGTATAATGTCCTACTAATTTTTCAGCCTTTACACCTTGTTCCATCTCAAGTAAATCCGCATATCTATATAGGTGATCAAAATCCTCAAGTAATGCAAAATTAAGTGCATTTTTTACATCTAAATCTTTCTCACTTTTTGCAAGAGCACAAGTTAAATCAACTGCAAGTTGTTCATAACTTATAGTTGTTTCTAATATAGTTTCATTTAATGGTCTCAAATTACTTATCTTTTTTTGTTGTTGCTGTTCCACTCTTCTCATAAGGGCCAATTCGCGTCTTATATCATTATTATCACAATGACGTGAAAATTGATGTGAGAACCAAGTAGCTTCAAATTCTGTACCGTTCATTAAAATTATACGAGTTTTGGTATATGGATCCACTTCATTTTTATCATATTTTTCAGGATATAGTTTACCCCAATCTTCAATAGTAGATTCTAAACAAACTGGTTTTTCTTCAAATGGGTTTAAACTCATAAAAGCAACTCCTTTACAGATTTAATAAATTCATTAATTAATATTCCTCTAATTATCCTTTTTATTCAATTGCTTTGTTTAGATATCAATGCAATTATACCGCCTATAAATATACATATTAATAGTATTACTCTTAGCTTTCCAACTCTAGTTAAAGCCCCCCCTATTTTAGCTTCACATAATGATTTTTAATCAAATTATTTTTGGCAGATTGAAAATTTAAGAAATTATTTAGGCATTACTAATGTACCTAGACAGCTTCAAACTGTAGTAAAGTGTCAAATATCTCAATTTGGTACATTTAAACATAACCCACTGTATTAAAAATTAGAAAATTAAAATATTCAACAAGTAGAATTCTAAGGTGTATTTTGTTTTAAAAATTATATTTTTATATAAATCAATTTATTTAAATTTAATGTAGATATTTCTAATTTAAGTATCATTATAGTTTATAAAAATTAGTACTGTACTTTTTGAATTCAACTGAACATAACATTATGTTGAATTGGAAAACAAGCTTATGATATACTAATATCAAGGGTTTAAGTCCATTCAAGGAGATTTAATGTATGTACAATAAATTAGAAAAATTTATAGAATACTTATATCAAGAGGATAAAAGTGAAAAAACTATATATACCTATAAAAATGATATAAAAAGATTCGTAAAATATTTTGAAAAAAATAAATTAGAAATTACTACAATTAATATGAGGAAGTTTAAAGATTATTTGTTGGAAGTCTTACTGCTATCCCCTAAAACAGTAAATCGAAATATTATTGCAATAAGACAATTCTTAGAATATCTACATATTAATAATATAGATATTAAAATGATAAAAATTCAAGATCAAGGATTTTTAGATGATATACTAACAAATGATGAAGCTATAAGAATGATAAAAGAAACTGAAAAAGCACGTGATTTAAGGGCTAAGGCATTTATTTGTACTTTATATTATACGGGTATGAGAGTAAGCGAAGCTATTTCGGTGTTATCTAAGGATATCAATGAAGATAGCATTAGAATACTTGGTAAGGGTAGAAAATATAGAAATGTATTAATTCCTAAAAAATTAAAAAAGATATGGAAAGATTACATGACTGTTAGGATAAACAATAGTGATAAACTATTTACAGGTAGAGAAGGTGGAATTAGTAGATTCACTGCTTTAAATATAGTTAAAAAATATGGCGGCATGGCAAAAATCAAGAAGGATAAAGTTTATAACCATGCATTTAGACATCTATACTGTATAAATTTAGTTGATAGAGGAATACCAATAGATGCTGTAAAAGATCTTGCAGGTCATGAAAATATATCTACTACAACTATTTATACAAGAAAATCAAAGAAACAATTATTAGATATAATAAATCAATTTTAGAATAACTTAAACAGTTATTCTTTTTTATTTAACAGAGTATTTAATATTATATATGGGAAATTATGTTTTTAAAAAATTTTAAATATAAGGTATAATATATAATGAATTACATTAATTTGCAAATACACATCGAAAGGGGAAAGGCACATGGGAATTATAAAAAATTATAAAAAGGTTATATCTCAATATGCAAAATTTGATGGTAGAGCTACTAGAAAAGAATATTGGTATTTTGCATTAGCTAATATATTAATAGCCTTAGCATTGTATACAATTTGGGTAATATTAAAACCTAATAGTAAGTTTTCAGGTGATAATCCACTCACAATAGTGTATACAATACTAACATTTGTACCATCATTAGCAGTTTCAGTACGTAGATTACATGATACAAATAAAAGTGGATGGTGGATGTTACTATGTTTTATACCTGTTATAGATTTGCTTTTATTATTAATGTTTTGTGGGACAAGTGATGCTACTTCTAATAAATATGGTCCTATAGATGATGATAATATTAAAAGCAAAGATGAAGAAATTCATCTTTAAAAAAGATGACTATAACATTTTGCATTAAGAATGATAGTTAGCTTTTATAATTCTTAATGCAAAATATATCAATAATAGTATTCCTAAAAATGATATTATTCTCATTAAGTTTAAGATAATAAAACTTAGCCAATCCAAATCTCCTACTAAAGAATATGCTATATTTGTACATGTTCTACCACCAATCCATATTAAAAATAAACTTCCTAAAATACAGAACAATGAATCAATTTGTTTATTCATTAAAAATCCCTCCCCTAGTTAATATAATAATTAACTTTCATTCTCAATATACCATTAAGTGAATGTTTTGTAAATAATTTACGTAAATTAACTCTCTTTATTTTATATATTAAAAAATTAAAAAACTGTTGACCCTAACATTGTGTCATAGTGTAATATAAAAATAGAGTTTGGATATATTAGCTAGCTAAGTATTAGATTGTATTGATAGCTCTAAAATTAAACTTTGAGGTGCAGCAATGAAGACAGTAAAACAAGTTTCGGATTTAACAGGAATAAGTGTGCGTATGCTACATTACTATGACAAAATTGGATTATTAAAACCAAGTAAATTCACAGATTCAGGTTATAGACTTTATGATGATGAAGCTCTTGAAACCTTGCAACAGATTTTATTTTTTAAGGAACTTGATATACCACTAAAAGAAGTTAAAGAAATTATGGTGAGTCCTTATTTTGATAAAATGCAGGCTCTGCAAGAGCAAAAGAAGCTACTCATTATAAAACGTGATAGATTAAATAATTTAATAGAGCTTATAAATAAAACATTAAAAGGAGAGAATGAAATGAGTTTCAAAGAATTTGATATGACTGAATATTTCAATGTGTTGGACGAATTTAAAACAGAACATCAGGATAAAGTAATTAAAACCTATGGTAGCATGGATAAATATAATGAGTGTATTGAAAAAATGAAAGCTTGTGAAGCAAAACTTGCAAAAATGGCTATAGAACAATATGGAAGTGTAAAAAAATATGTTGAAGCTGTAAAGAAAAATTTAAATAATTCTATTATAATAACTAAAGCGGAACAAATTGACGAGTTTAAAAAAGATTGTCTTTATGATAAGCATCCTAAATTAAAAGAGTTATATAAAAAACTTACAGATGATTTAAGTAAAGATCCATCTTCAAAAGAGATTCAACAAATTGCTGGTGATATAACTAATATAGCTAAAAAAGATTATGAAGTTTTTAAAACTAAAATGGGTGATGATTATTGGTATTATATGGTGAAATTTTATTCTGTATTTCCTGATTGGATAGAAAAAGTTGATAATAAATATGGAAGTGGCGCGTCTAAATTTATTGGGAAAGCTTTAAAAGTCTATTTAGGTGATAATAAGCCTGAAATAAGTACATTGTATGAAAAGCTTACAGCTGATTTAAGTAAAAATGCATCTTCAAAGGAAATTCAAGAAATAGCTTCTAAAATAGTATATGAGACACAAAAACAGAACGAAATCTTAAAAGTAGATGTTGGAGAAAATTATTGGAGCTATACATCAGAGCAGTATTTGTCAGAGCCTATTTTAATAAAATTAACTGATAATAAATATGGTAATGGTGCATCTAACTTTATTGGAAAATCATTAAAATTTTATTGTGAAAATAAAAATTAGTAAATAAAAAGCAGCTACCATTACCTTAAATAATAATTTTTAAATATTAAGCACAACAATTGTTAGTTAGTGCTTTTTTCTTATTGAAATTTACATCAATTACACTATTTATTAATCCCTGTCCAGGAAAATCCGCTACGATTATTCCAACATATGATGGATTGAATTTTTTTATATAATTCATAGTTAAAATATCTGTTCCTTGAAAAAAAATCATCACAATGCCAGAATTCAATTTAACTCGAGGAAAATCTGGATAATAACTATGAAATTTTGGTTCAGTTAAACCGGTTGGTAATTGTGGTGAACAAGTATTAGGTTGAACATGACCACTTGCTACGAAATAAGGAAAGCATCCCCCAGTTCCACTAAGATAATTTATAAATTTTTCATGTTCACCTGATAAGAAACTTTGATTTGCTTTATATAAATAATCTTTTACTTTTTCCCACTTACTATATAATTCCCAAATAGATTTTAACCAATAATCATCTTGTATATAAAAGCTTGCAGGATAGGGCATCCATTCTATTTTTCCACCAAAATTTTGAAGAATTAGTATCTTGCCTCTTAATTCTTTTAAAAAAGGATTGTTTTGTTTTTTATTTTTATATACATAATTTGAATATTTGGGACTTTGTAAGAACTTATTTAATAGTGAAAGAAATACGTTATCTGGTTTTGTAGTGTGTTCTTGTTTTATTCTCATTAGTATTGTTTCACTAGGATTACTTTTTAAAAAACTAGTTACTATCTCTAGTATATTGGTAAATGTAGAATGTAGATAAATGAATCCATGATATGAATATAATAAATCTGGATCATTTGGATATGCACCAAGTCTAATATCTAAATATCGAATACCTGAGAGCAATTGATTTTTCAAACTTTTTGATTGAGTTTGAGCGATAACCCCACCCCATCCAAGTGACATAGTATCATGTGTTCCAGGAATTGACAAACTAGAAAGTGGCGTATTATCATTTAATTTGGCCATCCATTGAGATCTATCTTGAGCAACATCATTATCATGTGAATAGCCATAATTAATACTATTTATCAAATTAATTTCTCCCCTCTATAATCTTTTAACGTTGAAATTAGTATTTTTAATTTTATAAACTAACTATGCATCTAGTTGTTGTTGATGAGATTTATAAAATATATGAACTTTATATTTAGTTAATTATATTAGTGGATACTAAATTGTATACGTAATAAGGGTAATAAAACACAAGTTTAAGTATGAATAAAAAATATTTTACTTAGTTCATCAACTAGATGTCTTTAAATTAGAAAATTAAAAGGTATATACTATATTTAGGTTATTTTAAAGCCAATTCATATAATAATACCTTGTACTATGAATATATAAAGTACAATATTTAATATATATAGTTTATGATAACTAAATGATATCTGTGAATTAAAATGTATTAAAATTGTAAAAGTGAACAAATAAATTGAGATAGGAGAATTAATATGAAATTAAAACTTAGTGGAGTAATGGAAACACTGCTTATACCTCTTTATGTTAGAGCAAAGGATTCTATAAGTAAGACACCTATAATAAATGATAAAAAAGCGGCTGAAATAATAAAGAGTATTGAGTATGATTTTTCAAAATTTGAAAGTGGATGGATGACGTATTATGGCACTTTAGCAAGAGTAAAAACAATGGATATGCAGGCAAGAAAATTCATTGAAAAGAATCCTGATTGTGTTATTGTTTCAATAGGATGTGGTCTTGATACAAGATTTTCAAGAATAGATAATGGTAAAATTCATTGGTATAACTTAGATTTTCCTGAAGTAATTGAGCAAAGAAAACTATTTTTTCAAGAGAATGAGAGAGTGAAAAATATTGCAAAATCAGCTTTAGATCCAACATGGACAAAAGAGGTTGAAACTAATGGGAAAAAGTTACTTATTATTTCAGAAGGTGTGCTTATGTATTTTAAACCTGATGAAGTAAAAGAATTTCTTGAAATATTGACAAGTGGTTTTAATAGTTTTGAGGCACATTTTGATATGATATACAAACTGCTTGTTAATAAGGGAAATATGCATGATACAGTAAAAAAAACAAATGCACAATTTTACTTTGGTGTAAAGGATGGAAGTGAAATTGTTAAACTTTGTCCTAAATTAAAACAACTAGGACTAATTAACTTTACTGATGAATTAAAGCATATATTACCAGGTGCAAAAAAACTTTTGACACCGTTTTTTTATTTAACAAATGACAGACTTTGTATATATGGTTATGAAAATACTCCATTATAAGATGAAACTTTATATTAGCCATAGTATGTTGTTTATAAAGGATATTTTGATAAGCATACCTAATGATATTGATTTTCATTATAAATAAATCCCCAATATATATTGGGGATTTATTTATAATTTATATTGTATGACTTTTACATACATTTTGAGCAAGGACCACATCCAGATGATTGAGCTTCTTCTATTGAAACCTTTGTTGCTCTGCTTGGATTCATTCTTCCACAATCAGGTCGTGAGTGGTACTTAGATCCTGTAGCTGATAGCCATACTTGTCTGCTATTTTTAACAGGCTTAGAAACATTTTGTTTCTTTTGAGTTTTTTTAGCAGGTGTATTATTTTTGATGATTGAGTTATTATTAGAATTTGTTACTGCTGAGTTACTAGGCACTATAGTAGGTGCTACAGTAGCGGCTGTTTTATTTAGTTCAGCCTCTGCCATATCTCTAAAATCATAACTTCCAGGACTAACATTAAAGGTTACTTTTTCCCCATCACTTGTAGCAACTATAGTTCCACATTCATCAGTTCTATAAACAGCTATATTCTTAGATTTTAGTCTATCCATAGTTGATTTGTTTGGATGTTTATACTTATTATCTTTACCACAACTAATTACTGCATATTTAGGACTAACTTTATCTAAGAATGCTTGGCAAGTAGATGTTTTGCTACCATGATGTCCTATCTTTAATACATCAGCTTGTAAATCATATCCGCCTTTAACCATTTCCATTTCAGAAACAGCTTCTGCATCTCCAGTAAATACAAAGCTTGTATTACCAAATTTAAGCTTTTGAACTATTGAATAATTATTTATACTTTCATAATCTTTGTTTTTAGCTGGTGCAAATATACTCCATTCAGCTACACCTAATTTATATATTGTATCTGGAACTGGACTTGTTATTTTTAAATTTTTATTTTTGATAGAAGTTATCACATCTTTATATGTGGCAGTATTACTTGTTTTATTTGGCATAAGAACTTGTCCTATTTCAAATGAATCTATAACTTTATCAAGTCCACCAATGTGATCTTCATGAGGATGTGTTCCTATAACATAATCTAATTTTTTTACACCTTGTTTCTTTAAATAATCTACTACTAATGTACTATCATCATTATTTCCAGCATCAATTAGCATAAAATGATTATCTTGTTGTACAAGCATAGAATCTGCTTGACCTACATTAATATAATGTACTTTTAATGTAGAATTTTCTTTTAATTTTTTACGAGTATTTTCTTTTGTTTGAGCAGTAGCTACTTTAGTATTTTGCTTATTAACATCAGAATTAGTTTGTTCATCACAGCCTACTAATCCAATGCTTAATGAAGCAATCATAGTAAAAGTACATAAAAACTTGCCCAGCTTTTTCATACTGTTTTTCATAGATATTCCTCCATTATTAATATTTTCATAACAGATTATACAATATTTTTACATAAAATTCAAACTTAGTGCAAATTATGAAAGGAACAATCAAATAAAGTATATTTAAAATGTTTAATCTCACGTTTAATGCTGCAAGGTTTATACATAAAATTAAGCAACTTCATACCAAATAGGTATAAGATTGTTACCTATAACACATTTTTATGTAAATGTCAATAAGTTATCCATGAAAGATAAAAATATGTACATAAACGGTAATAACTATTTTTCACGTCGAAAAATGCACATTTTAAGGATAAAATGTTGAAAACAGCATAGAATCATGTAAAATTATGCATGTAATCTCTTTTATATAAATGTATGAGCGCTCATATTTGTATTTAAAATTAAGAGATGTGAATTTTAAGAAGTATTGGAATCATAATAGAAAATCTAAGCTATTGATTTTGTACAAGTCAGTGAATGGGCTATATGAATATGGGGATGAACATATAAAAATTTGTATTCCAAAGGAGGAAAAATTATATGTTAAAAAAAATACCACAATTATTAACTATGGCAATATTAGGAGTTTCATTTATTGGAGCTAATCCAGTATATGCTGCTTCTAAAAATGCCAAAAGCAATAAAGCACATGTTAATCAATCAGTAAAAAAAGCCACTTCAGCAGGTCAAAAAGTCACAGTATTATATTATTGTGATGCTGATAATAATTTAGAAGGGGCACTAATGAATGACATTGCAGAGATGAAAAGAGGATATGTAAATAATCCAAATTTGAATTTAATAGCATTAGTAGATAGAACTCCTAATGAAAGCAATGATTCAACTGCTTTAGGAGAAAATTTTGAAGATACTCGTTTATATAAAATCGAACATAACAAAACTACAAGATTAGATGGTGGAAAAGAATTTCCAGAAATCAAAACTAATGGTTCTTATGAAGCTAACATGGGTAATCCACAAACTTTGAAAAAATTTATAGAGTTTGGTAAAGCTCATTACAAAGCAGATAAATATGTGCTTATAATGTCAAACCATGGTGGCGGGGCAAGAGATAAGAAAAATAATAATCAAAATTTAAATAAAGCAATTTGTTGGGATGATAGTAGTTCTGATGGAAATCAACCAGATTGTTTATATATGGGAGAAATATCAGATAATTTAACTGATAAACATTCAGTAGATGTACTTGCTTTTGATGCTTGTTTAATGGGAACAGCAGAAGTAGCATATCAATACAGACCAGATAATGGAGGCTTTTCAGCTAAAACAATGATAGCTTCAAGTCCAGTAGTTTGGGGACCAGGATTTAAATATGATAATATATTTGCTAGAATAAGAGAAGATAATATTACTTCCAACGAAGATGATTTAACACTTGGCGGAAAAGAAAAATGTTTTGATCCAAAAACAATTACTAATGAACAAATAGGTGCTTTATTTGTTGAAGAACAAAGAGACTCTGTTAAAGCTGCAGGACGTAATGATCAACAATTAAGTTGCTATGATTTAAGTAAAGTAAAAGATCTTAAAAAATCTTTCGATAAATTAGCTGTTAATTTAAGTAAAGAAAATAAGAAAAGCGATATTGAAAATTTAAGAGGAACAAGAACAAGAGCAAACTTAATACATTACTTTAATGAAAGAGATCAATTTGAATGGATAGATTATCCATACTTTGATATATATGATTTATGTAAACAAATTAGTATTAGCAATAAATTTAGTAAAGAAACTAAGACTCTTGCATCAAATGTTATGAAAGATATAGATAATGTTGTACTTTATTCATTTGGTGGAACAAAATTTAATGGAACAAACGGATTTAAAGAAGGCAAAAATGGATTGAGTGTATTTTTACCTGATGGAAATAGAAATTATATTAGTCGTTATTCTATGATGAAAATACCACATTGGCAAATTCAAAGTTGGTATAATTCTATTGATACTAAAGCTTCTGGATTAAATAATCCATATGGAAAATTAAGCTGGTGTAAAGATGGACAAGATTCTAAAAAGAATACAGTTGGAAATTGGTTTGAACTCTTAGATTCTTGGTTTGACACAAGCAATGGAGTAGATGGTGGATTAAATCATTATCAATGGTAGTTAAAAAATACTAATTATAAATATAAACAATATAAAAATAAACCCTCTAGTAAGTTAATACTAAAGGGTTTATTTTGTTATATGCAAACTTGAAATCAGTCCAGTTTATTAAATCTTATTTATGATATAACTTTTTTTTCAAAAAATATTCAG
The DNA here is from genome assembly GCF_017100085.1 of Clostridium botulinum. NCBI lineage: Bacteria > Bacillati > Bacillota > Clostridia > Eubacteriales > Clostridiaceae > Clostridium > Clostridium botulinum. The sequence continues at coordinate 17,425 of NZ_CP063967.1, read as the reverse complement.
TAGTTATAAATATAATAGTAAATATTATAAATTCAATGTCTAATAACGAATCGAGTATACTATTAATTTGAGATATATTTAATAGTAAAAGTACAGTAATACATATTAGCATAACAACTCCACTTATCATCCATATTATACCGCACTTTTTCTTTGAATAAATCGGTATCTTTTTATCTAAATACATTGGTGGATTATTATCTTTAGATATTCCTGAAAACATCATTACAAGAGAAATTATTAAATCTAATATACTATTACTTTTTTTAAATAAATTTAGTCTATATAAAATTCCTACCACAATCATCACAATAGGTATAACTATACAACAAGTTAAAATAAATATATTCATATGTAACCTCTTTCTTTTTATTTTATATTGTAAAATAAAACCATCTGATTTATGATTTCTAATATACTATTATATTATGCTAACCCAAAATTCATAGTTATTGTTATTTTATACAATTATACCATAATATTAATTATATGTATAATTATATGTATAATTATATAGGTGATTGATAGCGATTTTTAATTAGGAAAGGGAGGACGGAAAAGAAAGTGAAAATATAAGAAGATAGGGGCTAGGGAAAGCTTAAGAGGAATTTTAGTTTAACGATAATTTCAGAAATGTGGTAAACAATATATATTATGGAAAGGAGAAATGTATATGCATATCATAAAATACTATAAAAAATGTATGTCTAAATATATAACATTTTGTGGTAGAGCCACTAGGAAAGAATTTTGGTATTTTACATTAGCTAATATGTTAATAGCTTTATCATTATCTATGATTTGGATGGCACTTACATCCGAAGATTTATGGGACAATAATCCTTTGAGACGTATATATTCAATAATAATATTTATTCCATCGTTAACTGTTTCTATAAGGAGATTACACGATATAAATAGAAGTGGTTGGTGGATATTATTGTGTCTTATACCGTTTATAAATATAATTTTGTTGCTATGTTTTTGTGTTGAGAGCGATGAAGGTTCTAATAAATATGGAATTATAGAAATAGATGATGATAAAAAGGACATAGGAAAACCGTAAGGGCAGTTGACAGTTATTGTTGAAATTCTTTCAGAATTTCTTCCTTTTAATACATGGCTTTTGCATAATTACAAAAGGACTAGTTCTTAAAATCAAGAACTAGTTCTTTTGTGCCTTTAGTTAAAAATAGTTGAGTTATAGAATTTTCTGTAGTTTCAACTACTGTTGCATTATCATATTCAAATGGTTTAATTACTTTTTCATTAATATCAATGATTCCCCACTTATTATCTAACTTCGCTGCATAATAGTTCTTGCAAATATACTTGATTTCATTTTATATCTGCTAAATAACTTTTTGACTTTATGTCTACAGTTATATTTTTATCATCATTAAACCATCCATTAATATTACTTGAAGGTTTTATAATGTATTCTCCTTTAGTATTTATACATCCTTCTTTACCATTTACTCCACATAAAGCCAAACCATTATGAAAATAACCAACTAAATCAAATTTATTAGTTACCAAATCTATCTATTAGACAATCTTAATATAAAAAAGGTTACATTATTTTGTTAGATTATTCAAAAAGGGACTGTCTTACACTAGAAGTATTTCTAAGTGTGACAGTCCTTTTTAAGTAAAAAAAGTATTTATTTTATCTAAATCTTTGAGAATTTAAATATTCTTCAAGCTGATTTAATATTGAAGTTAAATCTTCGTTATTATTATTTAAAGGTTTATTTGAAAAAGTATTAGGTTTAGTATATTCAATATTTGTATTAGCAACTTCATTAGATGTATTTTTTTCTTTTACATAAAATTTATCTACAATTAAATCTCGGTATTTATCTGCTTTTACATCTTTATACTGACTTTTAACTTCATATTCAAAATTTTCATTCAAATCAAGATCAAAAAGTAATTCATAACCATCATTTATATCAGTTCTAGGTACATTTTGAGAAAAAGCTAATTTTCTTGATTCTATAATATATTTTCCTGCTCCAAATTTATTATCCAATTCAGCTTGTGCATATTTTTTTAATTCTTCTGATGATATTTTATATCCAGCATTTAATACCCCAAGTTCTACTTCTGGAAATAAACTCAATTGATTTATAGCATTTTTATTAGATTTAAGGAAAAATTCTGGAGTATATATTACCTCTATATTATTGATCATTTCTTTTGGTTTAGCCACTTCTGGTAATTTTTCTAATAAAATTTCTCCCATTATATTATATTTAGGTTGTTTTATATCTTTTGATACTCTAGGGAATGTAATATCCTTACCATTTATTAATTTAACTAAAGTTTCAGAATATCCTTCTTTAAGATATGTATCATTAAGAAATCCTTTTACTCTATAAATATTATTACCTATTTCAGCATCTAATCGAGATTGTATTAATTGTATAATTTTTTTAAATGACATAGTTTCTCCAGGGTTCACATCTAATTCAATAAGTGGAATACCAAGTAATCTTTGTCCAGTTTCTTCGACTACTCCTTCAAGATTTATAACTAAATATGGATGTTTATTTTCTACGTACTTATGATAATGTCTTCCAAGTTTTGCTTTGTTCACAATATTAGAATTAATATCCTTATAATTTTGGTAGGCTAATGCAGTAACTGAATTGCCTAATATTAGTGTACTTGTTATTGCAATTGTTGCGATATTTTTTGGTAATTTTCTCATATTTTATCTCCTCATGAATATTTTATTTAAACTTATATAATATATCGTACCAATACAAGATATATTTAACAAAAAATTAATTTATATTAAAATTTTTATATTAATATTGTTTAAAAAATCTACACATAATGAAACGTCCCCTAAATTTAGACAAAATTCTAAATTTGTTGGCCTATACAATTATTATGTTTATATTGAATATCTTTTGGGTAAGGATATTCTAAATCTTTTAAATTTGGATAAAGTTCATACTCATTTTTTAGTGCACGATACATTATTACAGATACAATCTTTTCTTTTGATTCATTAAATATTTTACTAATATTTTTATTTATATCATCTATATTATATTGATTATATGAACTCAGTATATTAACTATTTATTCGTTTACTGCTAAACATTGTCTTACAGAAAGTTGCGTTCCAATAAAGATATTCAACATATTGCTAATTAATCATAATAATGGTATAATATGAAGTATGTTTCGTATGAAGTTTATTTCACATGAACTTTAATTTTGGAGGTGAGTAAGTGAAAAACAAAGTAAGAGAACTGAGAACCAATGCTGGTCTTACTCAACAACAATTAGCTGACTTAGTTTTTGTATCAGCAAGAACTATCATTTCTCTTGAAAAGGAAAAGTATAATCCATCGATTATGCTTGCTTATAAAATAGCTGGTGTTTTTAATACTACAATTGAAGACTTATATTGTTTGGAGGAGAATCTAAAATATGAAAAAAAAGATATATAATAAAAAGAATTTCAGAAGTGGTATGTTTTTTTTATCTATTGGTATAATAGGATCTATCGTTAGTCTTTTAAAGGGATGTGATAAATTTAGCTGTATTAGTATAGTAAAAAGTATCATCTTAAATTTTTTGCTATTGTTTACGGGTATTAGTTATATTTATAGAAGTTTAAATTATAAATATTCGAAAGAAGATATGCAAGATGATGATGAAAGAGAAAAGCTACTTTCTCTAAAAGCTGAATCAAGTTCCTTAAGCTTTGCCACAGGTTTTTGTTTTGTTTTTCAGGTAATATTAATGATAGCCTTTGGTATAACTAAAAATAATGGTATTATTGCTCCTTTAATATGTGTTGGATTAATATTTAACGTCTTATTAATTTCGCCAGTGTTTGCATATATTTATCATAATAAGAGAATATAGATAGATTTGTGTATTTTTAATTAGTATCAGAAAATATTTTCTGAAAATTAAACACTAGTGCATTGCAACCATCCCCCCCTAAATTTTATAATTAGATATTTATTGCAAAATATATCATACTACATTTTAATATATGTGTAATTTATATTCATTCATTTTAGCACTTGTACTTATGGGAACTTACATATTCTGTGCTGAATTTCTTGCTTTATCTCCAGCTATAGCATAAAACTCAAGGGACTAGTTCTTAAAATCAAGAACTAACTCTTCTGTGCCTTTAGTTAAAAATATTTGAGTTTTTGAATCCTTTTCAGGTTCAACTACTATTGCATTATCATATTCAATGGATAATGGTTATGATGTAAATCACGATTAAAGGTATATACAATAATTTGCATAAAACAGATTATTGTATATACCTTTTTAAATATTGATAGTATGCTTTTTTAATATAACAACTTGATATTTTACCATTACTATTTTGTTGATGAATACTGAAATTTCACTCTTGTTGCAACTTTTTCCACTTTCTTATTTTGCTTCTAAATGATTTAAATGGTGCAACAGTGTTTATATGAATCCACTTCCATATTGCCCAATTAGAAGGAGTTGATGATGCCCACTTCCTCCCCCCTTGCTTAAATAGTTCAACATCTGTATAATTATTTAGCAACTCAATAATTTTCTCTTCAGTCTCTAAAAACATAGTACATAATTCTTTTAGAGTATATTTTTCATAATGTTTATAAAAACTTTTATATAAGCCACCAAGATTATTCCATTTATATTCTGGAGTTGGTGTTACTACAGTATATCCTTGTCGTTCTTGCTTTTCCCAATCAAGAATAAGTTTCATCCATCCTAATTGATAGGCAATCATTTGAGCAGGTGTTCTATCTACTCCATCAATTAACTTATCTTTATCTTTTTCATTAATATTAGTAAATTCTTGAATAAATAATTTTGAACGTTTAGAAATTTCTATAATAAATTCCTCTTTATTTTTATATTCTACCAACTTATTCCCTCGCTTTAAACTCTTATTTTATATCCGGCATCAATAACTAATGTTAATCCATTTGAATTACTTATACTGCTATTAAATCCTCATTGGAGTAATATAATTAAGCTTAATATAGCTGCAAAAATAGATAATTTTAATGATTTTTTATAGTTAGGTCCTGTATATTTTCCATTAATCTTTATTTGTTTAATTCTATCACTATATGATAAATATGGCGATAGATTATAAATAAAAATAATAGTATCAATAATAAGTAGTACTTCAATAGCAATAAATAGTGTTTTTGATATTAATACAGCTGGTATTAGTGATAACATCATTAATACTCCAATAACCAACGAGTAAATGGATCCTTTTTTTGTTTCAATCTTTATTTTAGTATATTTAGCTAATTCTGTTTCAGAATCACTGTATATTGGTAGTGTTCCACTTGGAGCTGAAAATATATGAATTTCATCTCCTATAGTAGTTACATATTTCCAGCCACCTTGCTTTAACATTAAATAATAATCTTCAGTTATATTACTTTGATAATCAAGAGTAAATATCAAATCTTGAGGTACATCTTTTCTAAGTTTGTAAAAAAATCCACAAGATATTGATTCTAAAATCCATCCTTTAGCTGCATATTCGCTTAACTTTAACATATCTTGTTCTTCATCAGATGCTAATCCCCTTATCATTATATATTTATATTTCATAATCTTCCTCCTTTTTTAATTCTAGAAACTTTTCAGCATAAATAATCATCTGTTTTTTACGATTAACTTCGTTAATAAGTATTCCCTTGCCTTTATCAGTTATAAATGAATATTTCAAGATACACTTTACATAAAAGTACAATCTTTTATGGATGATATTTCAAACAATATCATTGAGTCATTTAACAAAACATTTATAAAGCTATGCTTTCATAATTACTTAACACAATCGTAATATAATTACATATCGTATTTATCTAAAATTTTTTTAATTAGAAAAGTCTGCCTAAAACAAGGCTATAGGAACTAGGGAAAAGATAGGACGGAATGAAAGGACACGTAACAATTGTCAACTAATCTTTTCTGATTTGATATACATTTATTGTATTCCTAAAAACAATATAAGTATGTTATTATAATATTAGGTTGTTGAATAACTAATTTTTACAAATGTTAAAAAGCATTTATGCGCGAGTATGTGTTTAATAATTTTAAATGTGCATTAGTAAATTCTTTAAAAATTTTTAAAAGTAAGTGCGTTAGCGCGATGAAAACTATAGATTCCAAGGATATTTTCTAGAACTTATTTTGCTGTTAACCTTATTAAATTCGTCTATAAGATACGATAAAAGAACCCACTTAATATGGCGTTCATAACGTTTTTGTCCGTAAAGTCTAGGGTTTTCTAGGTTATAGAGTCCCTTAAGTATAGAAAATAATTGTTCAATTTTTAGCCTATTTTTATATAAATTTTTACCTATTGGCGATTGCATAAAAAGAGCATTTTTATATCTAGATTCATCTTTAAAAGATTCTATACTCTTTGCTTTACGCATATTTACGTCTGTTAATAAATTATATTCTAGAGTTTTAGAAACTTTAAACCATTGAGCATCATCATAAGCAGCATCGGCAAGTACAATAAATGGATTATAAGTTTTCAGTTCATATAACAATCCTTGAACTTGATTATCATATACATTTGCAGTAGTTATAGAAAATGACAAAGGTAATATACTATCACATACACAAGCGGTACAATGTAACTTATATCCTTTATATCTGCCAAGTCGAGTTCCTTTTCCGTACCTAGCTTCGCTATCATATAATGAGCTCCTTAATGCAGTACCATCAATAGCACAAATTCTAGTTGATGGATTTATAAGTTCAATAAGCATAGCATAAATGCCATAGTACACGTATTTTTCTAAAGCTATCGCTCTTAAAGAAAATGTAGAATGGTCAGGAACTTCTTTTAAACCTATAATCTTTTGAAATACAATATCTTGTTTAATTTTATATTCAAGTTCTCTAAGACTAAAAATACTATTATTTACACCATATATCATACATGCAACAATTTGTTGATCTGAATATTTAGGCGGTCTACCTTTAGCTTTTCTAGTATTAATGCCAAGTTTATTAAATGCAATATTAACAGTTTCAAAAATTTTAAAATAAATGTTTTCGCTTTGTATATTTAATGTTATAATCATACTTGAGTCATCCTTTGTATATTATGGTTTTTTTAGCGAGAACATTATATCACAAAGTGATGACTTATTTATTTTTTTGTATTTTTAATTATTCAACAACCTAAATATAAAAGAATAGCTACGAAAAAAATTACTGAAAAAATTCATTTTCAGTAATTTTTTATATACTACTAATACCATAAACAATTTCTTCTCTGTTCTAACTTCCCTGACGGATTTTTCTTTTTAACAAATTCAACTTTTTATTTTGCACAAGTTAAGTGAATAATAAATATGTTTTATGCATTTTTTATTTTGCTACTGAATAAACCAGGTGATATAAATATACAAATTCCTAAAATTATCGTAGAGTTAATAATAATAGCTGGCATGGTAAGTGTATGGGTAAATAAGAAATTAAACACTTGAAGGGATTCTAAATTTCCAATAATAGAAACTGCATTTACTGGCTGCATCTTAAAAAACTTTGTTATAAGAGCTGGAAATGCATTTAATCTTCCAACAATCATTGGAATAAATGTTATGATAAATCCAAGAACTAATGAGGTATAAAACTTTTGTGTAAAGGCATTTAACATTGCAGTAAACATTCCTATTGCTAAAATACTGATCCACCCAGTTAATATAATCAATAGGTATCCTTGGACAAAGGTTAGATGATATATGGACGTAAAATATTCAATTTGGATTTGACTATTCCAAGCACTGATGCCAGTATTTGAAAACATTATAATCGATATTATAAGTACCCCTACTAAAACCTCACTTGTTAAAAAAATAAGTAATGCTTTTATCTTATCTCTTCCAATTTTTCTAAGTTCCTTATCTCCAAGAGAATCCGATAAAATATCTATCTTGTTATCTTTTTCATAAGAAAATAAGCGCGCTCCTACTACGATTGCAGAAACTGCAATTATTATAAAACAAACCATAAAACATTGATATACGAAAACCCATTGTTTGCTGAAGTCCATAATAAATGGTTTATCAATAGCTTTTGCTTTTTCAAGAATAATATTTTTTTCCCAGGGTTCATAGGTATTTTTTGAATCATTTAAGTTTTTAGTGATTAATGTTATATTTCTATTATAAAAATCATTCATATTGCTTAATTTACGAAATATAGCATCTTGCTTTGTATAATCAGATACGTAGACATTCTCCATTAACTCTAAAATTCCTGGATATTTAATACCTGTTTCTGTATATGCTGTATCACTCTCTGGCATTGACTTATAGTATTTTAAAGCCTCATTAAGTTTATCACTTGTAAGAATTCCTTTAGAATTTTCATATCGTTCTTTTATTAAAGAAATTGCAGCTTTACCTTGAACACCATTGAACTTTCCAGATTTCATTGCATAAAAATTATTAATACATTGGATAGATACAACAATTGATACTACAATAACAACAACTATTAAAACCCTTATATAAATGTCCTTTGCAAATTTTTTAAGTTCATTCAACACTGAATTGTGCCTCCCTTTTAAAATATTTTTAAAAATTATACCATTTATAAAATAATAATATGACTAATTCAATTAGGATATCAATAAAGTTGCTTTTTTAAGATTAATAAAATCATGGTATATTTTATATTAATTGTACCATTTTGTTATCTTTGCTGTAAATAATGCAATATATTATAGTTGAAAGTAGATAAGTCTCAATTTGTTTTCTTCCTTTCTCTTATTTTTGTTCTTTAGATATTAAATTCAGTGTCTTATTATAAACCGTATCATACTTACTTTGTACTATATCCTTTAAGTCTGTTTTTAGATAACTACTATAATCATTAATGTTTTGTTCTATATACACATCAGGATTTATGCAAACTTCCTCATCTACGGTACCATCTTCATTTATGGTAAGTGCTGGTGGAATTTTGATTATTAATTTACTTTTAGGAAGATGTGTATCTATAGCGGGAAAGCCTGTACCATCTCCACCAGTTGTGGTTCCTACAATTGTAACATTTTTTAAAGTTTTTATGCTATCTAAAAATTTTTCTGCAGATGAATAAACTTCACCATCTACAAGAACGTACACAGCTCCTTTAAACTTTCTAGAATTTAATGGCTGATTTTTAGATTCCACATTAAGTATATTAAAACCCTCTAAGTTATAATTATTTTTAGGTAAAGTTTCTTTATTAAGTATAGTAACATCAGATATATTTTGTTCTAAGTAATACCATCTCTCATTCATAAACTTAGTATTTTTAATGCATTGGTAATACTTAGGGAGTTTATCAGTTAAAAATGAACTTAGAAAATTAGAATATTCCACCATACCTCCATGATTACCACGGATATCTATAATCAAATTGTCATCTTTATTTAAATTATTGAAAAAATCACTTATGTTGTTTTTATCCTTTTGAGGATTTTCAAAATAAAAACTTTTAATTCTTAAATATGCTGCTTTATTATTAATCTTATCTGTAATTATATTTTCTCCACTATACTGTGGATTTGAGTAATACCAGGCTTTAATTTCATTATTGATTTTATTATAATTAATTTGTTTTTCTTGTTTTATACCATTACAGAATACTTCTACAGTGTCTTTAGAATCATCATATTTGCGGTACTCACCAAAAATTGAATAACCTCTCTTTCTTTTGGTATCTCTAAATAACATAAATTTTTCTCTATTAGATCCTATATAATCATTAATCTCTTTTCCATTTATTTTAGTTACAATACTTCCAATTGGTATGTCCTTATTTTTAGATTTAATTACTATATATTTTCCCTGTACATATTTTAATTTAACATCTGGAAGATACATGCTTTTATTTTCAACATCCTTCCAATAATAATATTTCCTTTCTAACTCTTTTTCAGTCTCGTTTTTGTTATTTCCAAAGTAAGCCTCTCTAGAAATGGAACTATGTCCATTTTGAAGACAAAACATAGTTTCATCTACATTTTTGAAAAACTCACTATCATCCTTTGACTTTGATATTTTTTCTATAAATTCATCCTTATGCTTTAAAAAATCATAATTAAAAACTTTCTTCTTTACCTGAAAATACGGATAATTATCCTCTAAAAAATTTAATAAATAGATAGCATCTTCATTGTAGTTTTTATATTTTTTATGAGACCTATAAAAGCAAAAACTACTTATACCTATGCTTCCAGAAACTAACCCTATAAGTATTCCTTTATAAATTTTTTTCATAATAATATCCTTTCTAGTGCAATCTATAACCGCACCTTGTATATTTAATACATCATAAAGTGTAGTATTCCACACACAATTGTATTTTCCTCTAAAACACAATTCCACAAGTACTTAGCATCTAATCTATTAATTCTTGTACTTGTTTTTCTTTTAAACTATTTAAATTTGTACTTATTTGAATCTCCTCCCTCGTCAATTTTAATCTTATGTATATTTATACTACATTTCTTTGACACTTCCTTTATAATCAAATAAAACACCAGTTTAAACTAGTGTTTTGCTTGATTTTATAGATTTAATTCGACAAGTGCCTGGCACCGATTGCAAAAGCATTATATAATTACTTTTCTTTGGATATATAATATAGTTACTTAAGCATTTTTATTTATTCTTTTTGCAAATAAAATAGGAGAAAATATTGCACCTATAAGTAAACATATCATTGAAATAACTATAATTACACATAAGGCAAGTACTTTAAAAGATCCTATCTTGTATATCGATAAATTATCTATATAAGCAAATAGACTAATCCCATTTATAGGTTGTACCTGCAGATATCTGTGAAGATTTGCCGATAGTAAAGGATTGTTTTTTAAAAACATTGGAGGAATTACTAATAATGATGATACTATTAGTGACGCATATGTTTTTTGTAGAATAGAATTCATAAGTGCACCAATAAGTGCTATAGATAATACCGATATCAAGGCAATTATACAATGATAAATAATCATCTTTCCAATAGACCAATTATATATAGTTGTAAAAAAATTCGGTAGAGTTTGTATTTGAGATTTGAAACCGCTGGTACCAAATATCCCAAGAATAATTGATATAGGAATAGTTGTACATATTATAAATTCTAAAGTCAAATAGGTTATCATTGCAAAGACTTTTTTTAATCCTATGCTTACAAGTTTTTTTCTGCCTGCAGCATTCAATATAATATCCATATTATTTTCTTTCTCGAATGAGAAAAGCTGATTTGATATTAAAATTCCGGATAAAATTATAAATATATATACAAATAGTAAAGATTTAATTAAAATTGGCCACTGTCCAAGAAATTCAACATTATAAGGTTTACTTATATTAGATGCTCTGTTTAGTAATTCTTTTTCTTCACTTGTAGAAATATCCTTTTTATAAAATAAATTTATCTTTTCTTTTACTTTTTCTATGTTTCTATTATAAAAATCATTAGCATTTGGTATGTTGTTAATATCAAATGTATTTCCTCTTCCATAAGGGGCATATGCATCCTTTAAAAAGAAGTAAATCCTAGGATATTTATCTTGCATCTTAAAATATGCAGCAGCTCCTTTAGGTTGAGATTTATAAAAATCAAGAGCCTTATTCAATTTATCTGTATCCAAAATTCCAGAAACCTTTTTTATCTGTTCTTTTTTATAATTAATCCCCTTAACACCTTTTATTACAACTTCTCTTCCAACAGAATAGTCATAACTTGTATAATCATATATAAATAAAATAGGCATACCTATTGCAAATACTAGTGCTAAAGCAAAGGAAATTACTATAGCTGTATTTTTATAAAACTTCTTCATTTCAGAAAACATAATGTACCTCCTTCTTAATGCAAGTACAGTATTATAAGTACTTTCATTTATTTCTTCAATGAACTTTCACCGAATAATAATAAACATGTTTTATGCATTTTTTATTTTGGTACTAAATAAGCGAGGTGATATAACTGTGCAAATTCCTAAAATTATAATAGCGTTAATAATAATAGCTGTCATGGTAAGTGTATTGAAAAATATGAAATTAAATATTTGAAGGGATTCTAAATTTTCAATGATAGAAAATCCATTTATTGGTTGAATCTTAAAGAACTTTGTTATAATAACTGGAAATGCATTTAATCTTGCAACAATCATAGGAACAAATGTTATGAGAACTCCAAGGATTAATGTTACATAAGATTTTTGTGTAAAGGCATTTAATGTTGCAGTAAACATTCCTATTGCTAAAATACTAATCCATCCAGTGAATATAATTAATAAATATGCTTCACCAAAGGTTAAATTATATATAGAAGTAAAATATTGAATTTGAATCTGACTATTCCAAGCACTGAGCCCAGTATTTGAAAACATTATAATAGATATTATAATTACACTTATCAAAAGTTCAACTGTTAAAAAAATAAGTAATGCTTTTATTTTGTTTTTTCCAATTTTTTTAAGAGAGTTATCTCCAAGGGAAACCAATAAAATATCCATATTTTTATCTTTTTCATAGGAGAATAATCGAGAACCTATTACAATTGCAGAAATGGCAATTAGCATAAAACAAATCATAAAATTTTTATATATATACTCCCAGTGTTTACTAAAATCAACATTGAATGGTTTATCAATAGTTTTTGCTTTTTTAAGAATAATATTTTTTTCCCAGGGTTCATAGATATTTTCTGAATGATTTAAGTCTTTGGTAATTAAATTTATATTTCTAGTGTAAAAATCATTCATATTCTTTAGTTTATGGAATATAGCTGATTCTTTTGTATAATCAGCTATATAAGCTTTTTCCATTAAACTGAAAATTCCTGGATACTTAATACCTGTTTCTACATATGCTGTATCAGCATCTGACTTTGACTTATAGTATTTTAAAGCCTTATTAAGTTTATCTATTGTAAGAATACCTTTAGAATTTTCATATCGTTCTTTTAGTAATGGAATTGCAGCTTTACCTTCAACACTATTGGTCTTCCCAGATTTCATTGCATAAAAATTCTTAATACACTCTATAGGTACAGCAATTGATGCTATAATAACAACCAAAATTAAAATCTTTATATGAAGCTTACTTGTAAATTTTTTAAGCTCATTTAGCATTGGATTGTGCCTCCTTTTTAAAGTTAAAAAGATATATGTCATTTAAAGTTGGAACTACATTTACGGCATTGGTCACAGGAGGTTTATCACTTATAACTCTAGCTTTTGTTATTCCACCATCATCATAAATCATTGAAATAGTATAATCCTTTAATAGGTTATGTAATTCCATTTCATTTTTAAAACTTGCTTCCCACACAAGATTATTACAGCGTTCAACTAATTGTTTCTCAGTTCCCCTCATTACAAAGTTACCATCTTTTAATATGAATATTTCTTTTGATATAAATTCTAAATCACTAACAATATGAGTAGAAACTAATATTGTTTGTTCTCTAGAAAACTCTGAAATGTAATTTTTAAACTTTATTCTTTCTGTTGGATCTAAGCCTGTTGTAGGTTCATCAAGCATTACAATTTTAGGATTTAATAAAAAAGCTTGAGCAAGACCTACTCTTCTTAGTTGCCCTCCAGATAAAGTTTTAAGTTTCTTACTTTTGAAATCTGTTAAACCAAACAAATCTAGTTTTTCATCAATGTCTTTATTAATGATATTTTGCGCGAGATTACACTTAATACTTCCTATGTACTTTAAAAATTCCTGCACAGTCATATCTGGATAACCAGTAAAACTTTGTGGCAGGAAACCTAATAAAGTTTCATTTTTATCATTAAGCTTTGGATAAACTACCTTTCCTTTATACTCCGTTAAAAATCCACTAATTATTTTAAATAGAGTGGTTTTTCCAACACCATTAGCCCCTAAAAATCCATAAATACCATTTTCAAGTTTAAGGTTAATGTCGTCCAGCACTACATTGTTTCCATAGGATTTCGTAACATTCAATAATTTTAAACCCATTATAATACCCCCTGATAAATTAAATCTTTAAACATATAAATAAAAAATCAAATAAATATACCTTACAGCTTTAAGCGCTACATTATCTCCCCTCATAATGTATAACAATTGAAGTGTATAAAAGGTGTAAAGTTTTTTCAAAAACATCTATCAATCAAATGATATTATGAATCATTTGATTAAGATATTAATAACGCTTTTCTTGCAAGATTAACAAAAGCATGGGGTGTTTTGTGTCAATTATACCATTTTATGAATTTAATTGTAAATCATGTAAAATGGTTTAGTTAAATTATTTAGTAAAACCACAAGGATGAAATTCTTTGACAATTTCATCCTTGTGGTTTATTATCATGTATCAATTAATTCCTAATTCGACAAGTGCCTGGCACCGATTGCAAGATGGTTACCTTTATCCAGAGGTGATATTTTCTATTTTTCCTCTTCTATAAGTCTTGCTTCTTTGACTTTAACTCCTTTACTTCCTCTACAGATAGTCCCGTCTTAGCCGCAATAGTTTCTACATCTAAGACATCTAAGAGATTTTTTGCAACTTCTATTTTACCTTTTTTAACTCCTTCTTTTCTTCCTTCTCTTAAACCTTCTTGTTTTCCTATTTCTTTTCCCTTTTCTTCAGCATTTTCAAGGTCGCTTACTCTATCTAGTATTGCAAATTTTCTTTGCTCATAAAGCTGAACTTCATCTTTGTCGCTACTTAATCGAACAAGTTCTTCCTTTGCTTCTTTTATTTCTCGTACATTCATTTCAAGTTTTTTAACAACATCACTTGATGGATTATTTATAAACTCAATCCACGCTTCTAGCATATCTGTAACTTCCTCATTTTCATTTGCCTCTTTCATTTTAGGAAGTTCTATAAAATGTATTTCCTCAATATCTGTTAATTCTTCATTGGTTGTTATTTCCTTTAATCTATATCCATTGTGAAATCTATTATTTTTTAGATATTTGAAATCTAATATATTTATACAAACTGTTTTTGATAATCTATTGTAATTATCTCCTTCAGTAAGTTGCCCCTCATACATTTTGCTCCAATAATAAAGGCTTCTTCTTATCATGTTGTATTCGTTTTTTACTTGAATTTCTATATTTACTTCTTCACCATTATTTGTAGTTGCTTTTATATCTAGCCTGCTATATTTATCTTCTATGTGCTCTTTCTCTATATCTGAATTTCGTATTTTAACACTTTTAATTGGATTTTCCGGCTTCATTACTGCATTTAAAAAAGAAATTAATATTTCTGGATGTTTTTCATTACCAAATATCTTTTTAAATACAAAATCAACTTTAGGACTTAATAAACCATATCTCATTTTAAATCCTCCTTGTAGTAATATAATTAATGGTCTTATGTCAATATCATGGACACGAAAAGTCAAACTTTTTTATGCTACACTTCTAGCTAATAATTCACATTGATCTGGAGTCATGTAATTAATAGAGGAGTGTAGTCTTTTTCTGTTATACCAACCTTCAATATATTTAAAGATAGCTCTATTAGCTTCTTGGAAGGTACGGTATGTATTTCTATATATTTCTTCTTTTTTTATTGATGAATGGAAAGATTCTATGCAAGCATTGTCATAGGGACAACCTTTTTTACTAAATGATTGTATAATATTAAAATCTTTGCATAGTGCTTTTAAATCATTACTAGTATATTGAGAGCCTAAATCGCTATGGAATATTAGTTGCTTATCTTTATCAGGAGATTGATTGTAATAAGCATTTTTCAAGGCTTTGGTAACTAAATCATTAGTCATTCTCTTATTGAAAGCGTAGCCAATTATTTTTTTAGAATGTAAATCTAGAACTGAAGCTAAATAACACCAACCATTTTTGATAGTATGAATATATGTAATATCTCCTACCCACTTTTCATTGATAGAAGTAGTAGTAAAATCTCTTTTTAAAACGTTTTCTAATCCTTCTGCTGGCTTTTTACTTGAATGAGGTTTGTATTTTTTTACAGTTATTGCACAAAGACCAAGTTCAGTCATTTTTCTTTGAACTCTCTTCAAGGATACATTAAACCCTTGTGTACCAAGTATATGATGAATCCTAGGAGCACCGTATATTCCTTTATTCTCTTTGTATATCCTTTTAATAGCTGATTTTAGTCCCTCATTTTCTACTTCTCTTGCAGATTTAGTTTTATCAAAAGATTTATAATATGTGCTTCTGGCTACGCCTAGAACGGTACACATAGTCTTAATATCATGGTTGTTTTTATTACTATCTATAAATTCTATTACTTGATTTAATTTCTTGTTGCAAATATGGCCATAGCTTTTTTTAATATTTCATTTTCCTCTTTAATTTTTGCCATTTCTTTTTTTAGAGCTTTAACTTCTTTTAATGTCATGACTTCATTATCATCTATTTTTACTTCCTTAACATCTTTTATCCAGCCGTTAATTGTTGATTTTGCAATGCCATATTCGCTATTTAGCTCTGTTAAGCTCATCCCTGTTTTGTATAGGTCTACTATCATATCTTTATATTCTTGATCATATCTTTTGCCCTTCCCCATGGTAGACACATCCTTTCTTAACTAAATATTATTTTACTTAGTTCGACTCAATGTGTCCACTACTTTATACTAACACCATAAGCTTAATTATACCATATCCCATATCTATCTAAAATCTTTTTAATTGATAGTAGTTTTTTAATTAGAATTCCACAAGTGCCTGGCACCGATTGCACAATATTTGTCTAATATATTCTTTATAATCAAATAAAACACCAGTTTAAAAACTAGTGTTTTGCTTGAAGTGATAGATACCTGGCAGCTCATATTAAAATAACTTTTTCGCTATCTTCATTATTAACTAGCTCTTTTGTTTTTAATTAGAAACACTTGATATCTAGACTTTTCTTTTAGTTCAACTACGGCTGCATTATCATATTCAAAGGGTTTAATTACTCTATCATTAATATCAATAATTCCCCACTTACTATCTTTCTTTGCTGCATAATAATTCTTGCAAATATATTTCATTTCATTATATTTAAGAGGAATTTTATACTTTCCTTTAATATCCATAATACCATATTTACCTTGTTTATTTATAGCTCCCCATTTTTTATCCTTACATACTGCTACTAAATCCTTTGCTATTTGTAATGGGATTCTATGTATTAATTCCTTCTGTATAAACCTATCTATATCTTAATACCGATATTAAGGTATTAAAGCTATGATGTCAATAATGGCAGTGGCGAATTGTTAATGTTCCTCAATTACCTTGGATCTAACACTTTAACATATAGTGAATTACTATTAACATTTAACATTGATACCTGATTTTTTAATAAAAAACCTTAGGTTGTTGAATAATTAAAAATACAAAAAAATA